>CALDSP010000231.1 GCA_937924465.1 uncultured Leptospiraceae bacterium | reverse complement strand
AAGCAGTACAATATTTTCTTCCTAAAAATATAAAATATAAAGAAATATCTTTCCAATACTTTTTAGCAAATTTTTCCATCAAGTCTTTTTCAATTTTCTCAGGATTTTTACTTTCTGTAAGCCCAAGCACTCTAGAAAGTCTTGAAACATGAGTATCCACAACGATTCCTTCAGAGATTCCATAGATTTCATTTAAAATTACATTGGCAGTTTTGCGACCAACGCCGGGAAAATTTAATAGCTCTTGTATTGTTTTAGGTAAAATTCCTTCATGTTCTTCTAAAAGTTTTTTACAAAAACCTATAATTGATTTAGCTTTGTTTTTATAAAATCCTGTGGAATAAATATATTTTTCTAATTCTTGAGGATTCGCATAAGCAAAACTCTCTAATGTGGAAAATCTTTCAAAAAGTTTGGGGGTTGTTAAATTGACCCTTTCGTCAGTGCATTGAGCACTTAAAATTACTGCAACACAAAGTTCATAAGGTTTGGAATATTTTAAAGGAGTAGATACTTGACCAAATTCTTTTTTAAGAAAAGCAAAAATTTGGTCTGTATAGGAAGTGTTTTTCACCTCATTTGGAGGCAGCTTGTTTTTGTTTAGATTGATAGCCTACATATTTTTTAGGAGCAATTACATTTAAAGAACCACCATTGTCTTTGATAGCGGCTTTTAAACCTTTTTTTCGAAGAGTTCGAAGAGCTCTTGTAGAAAGCTTAACTGTCACATAACGATTTTCATCTTCTAGAAAAACTTTTTTTGTTACAATATTTACTTTCCAAATTCTGCGTGTTTTTAAATGAGAATGAGAAACTGCATTTCCATACATAGTCCCTCTTCCAGTTACTGTGCATTTTCTAGCCATGTCTTTACCCTTATATTATGCTAAATTTTTAAGATAAACTAATTTGTCAACTATACACGAACATTTTTCTTTAGATATTCAAAGGCTTCTTGGGGAGAGTCTGCATAATGAAAAATTTCTAAGTCTTTTTCATCAATAAGTCCATATTCTACAAAAATAGGAAAATTAATGAGTTTCTTCCAAAATTCAGAACCATATAGTACAACAGGAATTTTTCTAGTTCTACGAGTTTGAATGAGAGTAAGAGTTTCAAAAAGTTCGTCAGCAGTTCCAAAACCACCCGGCATTACAACAACTCCTTCTGCAAGATGCACAAACCACAATTTACGAATGAAAAAATAATGGAAATGCAGTGTTAATTTTGGATCGGAATACGGATTGGGAACTTGTTCAAAAGGAAGATAAATATTGAGAGAAATAGAACGTCCTCCTGCTAGTTTAGCACCTCTATTTCCAGCCTCCATAATTCCGGGGCCTCCACCTGTGCAGACAAGTAATCGATCCTGTTGTTTAGAATGAGATAATGATTTACCCCACTCCGTGATCATTCGAGAAAGTTCCACTGTATCATGATAATACTTTATAAGTTTATAGGAAGGCTTATCTTTGTTTTCAGGAATAATTCTTGCTGAACCAAAAATGACAATAGTATCCTTAACTTTCTCTCTATAAAAAACATCTTCTGCATAACCATAATCTGCAAGGATTCTTAAATGCCTTGCACTTTCAGAGAACATATACTCAAGATTTCGAAAGGCTTCCGTACTCATAAGGCACATATTTTACAAGAAGAGGAAAAAGAAAAGGAAAAATTTTTTTCCTTGTGTTTCGTCATAAATGGTTCTTAAATTTATAAAAAACAAAAAAGAGAATAAAAAACAAAAATGAAATTCCAAAAAATAAATAATGAAATTCAGTTAAGTTGGAAATCTCTTTGGAAAAAATAAAAAAAACTATCCTACTTAATATATGATTGTGTAAGATTTTTCCACTAACTAAATTTCCAACAATTCCACCCAACGAAATACTAACAATACTGTAAAGTCCATACATAGAGCCAAAAAGATAATGCGGAGCATTTTTACGAAACCAATATACGCTTCCCATATAAAACCCAGCAAACAAAATAGAGTGAGGCATTTGCAAAAAGACTAATGTCCATTTAGAAAAGCCATTAAAACTCAATCCTAAAAATAAAAATCGAATAAACCCAGAAAAAATAGCTATCAAAAATAAAAAATAATCGTTTTTAAATTTATGAATTAAACGTGGAACTAAAAATAAAAAAGGAATTTCTAAAATGACAGAAAAGCACCAATTTAAAAAGACAGAATCTAATCCGTATTGTTCAGAAAAGAAATTTCCTACATAGTTATCTGTAGCTTGATAGCCAACATAAAAGAAAAATGCTAAGAAAAAAAATAGAAAAAATTTTTTATTTCTAAGTAAACCAATTGCTTCTTTAAATTGAAATTTTTCTTCTGAACGTCTCCGTAATGGGAAATATAAAGTAAAAGGTAAGCATACAAGATAAGCAAGGGAACCTATTTTTCCTGTTTGGGATGGGTCTGTGAATATTTTAAAAAGAGGGGAACTAAAAAAATACAATAAAATTTGCGCTAATAAAAAACCTATAGTTCCATATGCTCTATATTTACTAAAACTAGCTTCTCCTTTTGTTTCAATTACTGCAATTACCATCCATTGATAATTACAAGATAATAGAAATCTTTGTAAGCCTGCTATTGCTAACGTTACGCGCCAATCATGAACGAAAGAAAACATGGTATATTGAGTTGGAATTAAAAGGAAAATTCCAGCAAGTAACAAATACCGAATTTGTTTTGTGTAATCTGAAATCCAACCTCCAAAAAAACTTCCTAGAGGCATGCTTATTTGAATAGCTAAAAATATAAACTCTCCCTTACCTTGAAAATTAGATAATACATAAGGAGAAAGGCTTGCTAAATTTGCACCAAGTCCAAGAAAATAAAAAAATAAAACAATTAAAAACAATTTTATAAGAAAGGATTGTAGTGCTTTTCGTTGTATATCTTAGTAAATTGACCATGACCTGGAATTACTAATGTTTCATCGTCTAAGGTTAGAAGTCTTTTTTTGATTGATTTTAAGATTGCATGGGAATCTCCTCCCCAAAGATCAGTCCTTCCAATTCCTCCTGCAAATAGAGTATCTCCAGAAAATAAAATAGGTTGATTTTCCAGTTCTAAATAAAAACAAATCGATCCAGGTGTGTGCCCCGGAGTATGAAATACTTTAAATTTTTTTTCATGAATGGGTAGTTCTTCTTCATCTTGTAAAAAATGAGTAATTTCTATTAGTTCTAAATTGTTATATGGTAATCCAAAAAACTTACATTGTACGGGTAGCATTTTGTAAAGTTCTAAGTCTGCTTTGTGTAAACATACAGAGGCAAGTGGAAAATTTTGAGATATAGTTTTGGTTCCTAAACAGTGATCAAAATGGGCATGAGTGTGAATGAGTGCTTTTAAAACAAGTTGTTTTTGATTTAATTTTTCAATAATTTCTTTTTCATTTCCACCCGGATCTATCACGTACGCCTCTTTTGTTGTTTGCGAATATATGATAGAACAGTTGCATCCTAATGGGTAAACAGGAAAGGTTTCAATCTGAATCATTTTGTTCCTCAATAACAAAAAGAAACTTAATTACTTTATAAATTCCATAAAATACCCATCCAAGAGGGCCTAATTTTCTTTCTTTAGATTTTTCTTGTAAGTTTACGTTGAGTGTAGAAAATTGAACTTGGTTATCTAAGCGAAACAGTTTACTTTTTAACGTATCAATTTCATTTGTAACTCGATTTAATTCTTTTTCTACTTCAATTGTTTCTTGTACTGTTTTTGCTTTTTTAAGGAGTTCTAAAAGTCTTTCTTGTAACTTTTGAGCGTTTTCTAAACGAATTTGTGCATCATAATAAGCATCTGTAATATCTTCTAAACTGAAAGATTCACTAATTACTTCTCCCATTTTTTTGACTTCAGTAATAACATCTCTAAATTTATCGGCAGGAACTCGTAGTGTTAAGGAGTGAGTACTTTCTGTAACTACATATCCTTCTTTTGTTTTAACGTAATCTATAATCTTAGTTTTTACTTCTTGGCTTTTTTCATTTTCAATCTTTATTGTAATGTATCCCTTGTAAGTAAGAATTCTCTGTTGGTGAGAATTTTGTTTTTTAAAAGATGTTGATTTTTCTTTTTCTGTTGTATTGAGAATTTCCTGTGAATAGTCTGTTTGAACTTGTTTTCTTGGATTTTGGCAGTATAAAGCAAATATCAAAATCAAAATCCATACTCTCATAAAATCACCTTATTTAATTTGTTTTTGAATTTCAATAGCTTTCATAATCTCATCTTCGTGAACAACGTTTCCGTAGGTTGCTTCTCCTAGTGCTTTTAGAAGAACATATTGAATAGAGTCGCCACGATTTTTTTTATCATATTTCATATGTTCAAGAGCAAGTTTTGAATCTATTTTAATTTTGTAGGGAATAGAAAGATTTTTCATAATCCATATAACTTCTTCCCTAAGTTCTGGATTTAATCCTAAAATATTTTCAGAAAGAATAAGAGCAGTAACTAACCCAATAGAAACAGCTTCTCCGTGAGTTAGTCTTTTATAATTTAAGTAGCTTTCTATAGCGTGCCCCATTGTGTGCCCTAAATTCAAAATAGCACGTTTGCCATTTTCTTTTGGGTCTTCACTCACAATTTTAGATTTTAATGAAACTGATTCAGTAATATAAAAGATTAAATTTTCTAGTTTTCTACAATTTACTCTTGTAATATTTTTTAATTTGTTAAAAAAGGTTTCTCCAGCAAGAAGAGAGTGCTTTAAAACCTCTGCAAAGCCACATTTCCATTCTTTTTTAGGAAGAGTTTTTAATGTATGCAATGGAGCAAAAACAAGAGAAGGTTGATAAAAGCATCCAATCATGTTTTTTCCTAAGTCAGCGTTTACTGCTACTTTTCCTCCAACAGAAGAATCTACACAAGCAAGTAAGGTTGTAGGAACTTGCACGTAACGTATTCCTCGTAAAATTGTTGCTGCAATAAATCCAGCAAAATCTCCCACAACACCACCGCCCAACGCAAGAATGAGAGACTTTCTATCTACCTGGTTTTGAATTAACTGATTATAAACAGAGTATGTTTGGGAAATATGTTTATTTTTTTCTTTCCCTTTAATAAAAATTGGAATGGGTTGAATAGAAACTTGATTGAGTTCTTTCTCTAGCTCAGAATAATATAAATCTGCAATTTTCTTTTCTGTAATTACAAAGACTTTTGTGAAACTTTCAATTTTTAGTAACTCTAGACCCAGCCCAGAAAAATTTTCTGTTAGTAAAATTTCGTATTCACCTGTCTCCGTTATAACTTTATTTTTTGCAAGAAGACTCATTCTTGTATCCATCTGCTTTTAAGATATGTAGAAGGTCTCCATTCTTTTTCTGTAAGAAGATAGGATTTTATATCGGGTCGAATTTCAAGTTCTGCAATTTCAGAAATAGGAAAGTAACGAAATTCTTGAATTGCTTGCTCTTTCTCTGGAATTTGAGGAATCATGCCTTCTTTGATTTCTCCAAGAAAAATAAGTTGAATTAAATGCTTTTGACCTCTTGGATCAATATTTTCATTTAATAATAAAAAGGTTTGATTGGATAATTCTATATTTAATTCTTCTTTAAGTTCTCTTTCTAATGCCTGTTCTGCTGTTTCTCCAAATTCGATTCCACCACCGGGAAGTAACCAATAGTCTTTTTTCTTTTTTTTTTGACGAATAAGTAAAATTTCTCCTTTTTCATTTTGGATAAGAGCGGCAACTCTAACCCTTAATTTTTTTGTCCGATAAAAAAAACTTACCATTGTCCTTACATAAAAAAATTTATTTTTTATTTAAAATTTCTAATAATTTTTTAGCCGCGTTGGTCTCTGCCAATTTTTTACTCTGACCCACTCCTACTGCTTTCATGTTTTCAATATTCACCTCTGCAATAAATTCTTTTTTGTGTTCTAGCCCTTTTTCTTCTAAAATTTTATATGTGGGAACTTTTTTATATTTTTTTTGAGTGAACTCTTGGAGTAAAGTTTTTGCATCTTTAAAAGTTTGGTGTTTTGCTAGTTTGTTTAAATGGTTTTTTAAATACGGCAAAAACCATTCCTTTGTTTTTTTTAAACCTTTATCTAAGTACATAGCTCCTAGTAGAGCTTCCACTGAATCTGCAAGATTACTTTCTCTTTCTCTTCCTTTGTTTGCAAGCTCTCCTTTGCCTAATAATAGGTAGTTTCCTATCCCTAATTCTTTTGCTATAGAACTTAGAATTGGTTCAGAGACCAAAACGGATTTTTTTTTTGAAAGTTCTCCTTCTTTTAAATTAGGAAAAGTTTTATAAAGCATTTCTACCGTGATTATGCCTAAAACAGAATCTCCAAGAAATTCTAGTCTTTCATTGTGTTCTGTTTTAACAGGAGTTTCGTTTGTATAAGATGAGTGAGTAAGTGCTGTGTTTAATAGAGAATAGTTTTTGAAGGGAAAATTTAATTCTCCCGTGAGTCTTTTGAGCTCTGCTTTTCTTTGAGGGGAGATAAGGTTTTTCTTGATAAATTCATCCTCCTAAAAGCCCAGTTCTCTTTTGAGAACTGGGGGATTGATTAAGACTTTAGCTTTTCTATGAATTTTACAACATCGCCAACAGTTTGAATTTTTTCAGCATCTTCATCGGAGATCTCAATTCCGAACTCCTCTTCAAGAGCCATAACCAATTCAACAGTGTCGAGAGAATCTGCACCTAAATCATCTATGAAATGAGCTTCAGGTGTAACTTCGGATTCATCGACTCCGAGTTGTTCGACGATAATCGCTTTAATTTTGTCCATATCAACTGCCATGATTTTTTCCTCCGGCTTAAATTTATTAGTTTTAATTTATTTTAAAATGCCTTTTTTGGTCTCGCTTCTAGGAGAAGCTATATCCACACAAGGCTGGATACATTAGTTAGTATCATTAAAATTGACGGTTTAATTTGTCTTTGAATTTTGCAAGTCTTAAAAGATTTTTTTTTAAGAATATTTAAAAAAAATTATAATCAATTTACAAAATTTTTTGAATTTCATTTCCACCATAGGTTATGATTTAAATCTTATAAAAAAGTTTCTCAATTTAAAATAATGTAAATACTTGCAGAAAATTTTATTTTTTAAAGTTTGGAATTATGCTTCCCAAGATTGAAAAAATCCTAGCGATTATGAGACAATCTATAGAAGATTGGCATGTAAATGAAAGTCCTGTTTCTAACCCATATAATGAAGGAAGTTTTGAGTATCTTATTTATAAAAAAAACCAAATTGACACAGTTCAATGGCATGTTGAAGATGAAATTCGACGCCCTGATCTCCCCGATTCGGAGATAGTTTTTTTAAAAAGGAAAATTGATTCTCTCAACCAAGAACGAACCGATACGGTTGAAATTTTAGATGATTGGTTTTACAATTATTTCAAGTCTGTTCCCAAAGAAGAGAATGCTCGCATGAATTCAGAAACTCCTGCGTGGCTTTTGGATAGGATGAGCATTCTTGAATTAAAAATTTATCACATGAAAGAACAAACAGAACGAAGAGATGTAAGTGATGAACACATTCAAACTTGTAGTAAGAAACTAGATATTCTCCTAGAACAGAGAAATGATCTTTCAAGGTGTTTTACTGAGCTTATTGAAGATTTAAAGTCTGGAAAAAAATTTTTAAAAGTATATCGTCAAATGAAAATGTACAATGATAAAAATTTAAATCCTGCTCTTTATGGAAATAAGAAGCCTTTAATATGAATATTTTAGTTTTGAGGTTTTCTGCTATGGGAGATGTTGCTCTTCTTTCTCCCGCCTTAGTAGCAGTTGCCGCAAAGTATCCAAGTATTCAAATTAATTTAGTAACACGTGGGAATTATTCTCCCTTTTTTTTTAATATTCCAAATGTTCATGTAATTGGAGTAAACATTCGAAAATACAAAGGCATTTTAGGAATTTGGAAACTGTATAAAGAAATTGATAAGCTAGGCCCTTTTGATAAAGTTTTAGATATGCATGGAAGTATTCGCAGTCGAATTATT
Source organism: uncultured Leptospiraceae bacterium (assembly GCA_937924465.1). GTDB lineage: Bacteria > Spirochaetota > Leptospiria > Leptospirales > Leptospiraceae > CALDSP01. The sequence continues at coordinate 3,472 of CALDSP010000231.1, read as the reverse complement.
TCATTTATCTATAAACTTAAAAAAATTCCAATCTATACAATCAATAAAGGAAGAAAAGAGAAAGAAGCTCAAATACGTAAAAAAAATAAAGACTTAAAAAAATTAAAACATACTGTAGAACGTTATTTTGATGTGTTTTCTAAAGCAGGATTTTCTGCTCTGCCACGAAAAGGTCCTTGGATCAATGTAGATCCAGACTCTAAAATTTACGCCAGTGAATACTTTAAATCACTTGGACTTCAACGCAAAGGAGATAGCCTATGGATTGGATTTGCTCCTTTTGCAGGTCACCCTTTGAAGGAATGGCCCCTTTATAAGGGGATAATTTTAGTTCAAAATATTTTAAAAGAGTTCAATGCCAAACTTTTTCTTTTTGGTTCTATAGAAGAACAAGAAAAACTAAAAAAAATCCAACAAGGTCTTGATGATTGTTATATTGTCTCTGGTGGTAAAGTGGGTTTACGTGGAGAACTTGGTATTATGGATCGAATGGATTTAATGATTGGAATGGATTCGTCTAACGTCCATATTGCGGCCTTGTTAGGAAAACCTGTTATTGGAATTTATGGTACTACACATCCTTACTCTGGTTTTGCTCCTTACATGCAAGAAGAAATAGGAGTTGTTCAAGTAGATTTACCTTGTAGACCTTGTACAATTTATGGAAATGGTACTTGTTTTCGAAAAGATTTTGCTTGTATGGAGCTCATTGATCCAATGGATATAATTAAAAGAATGAAAGAAATTTTAAAAAACTTACAAAAGTAACTTTTGATTGAACTACTTCAAAATTTTGTAGTCCTTAGTGAGTTTTTTTCATTTCAATAAATAATTCTTTTTTTGATTTACTTTTTTCTCATAAACTCATTTCTTATTTTTATGAAAGAATTTTTTCTACTTTTATGTAGTCTTATAATCTTTCACTTTTGTAATTCTCCTCAATCAATTTCTCAAGAAAATCCACAAGTAAAAGAAAACAAAAAAAAGCCAACTAAGGTGTTTTATCCAGCTGGAGAAAAAGAAAAAATTCTCAATGAAAAAGGAGAAGAAGTTCAAATTACAGACCTTGATCCTGAACCCTTTCAACTTCCTTCCAATGATCCTCTTGAATACTTTCGTGTAGTAATTACTGGAGAGTCTTATCAACTTAGACAAATTCGTGGTACAGACTTGATTCGTAGAAAGCCAGACTTAGGAGGGGATCAATTTATTGTAGAAGAGGTTGCAAAATACGATTTAATAGATAAGGTAGATGATGGACTCATTCTCACAAAACTCAATCCAAAAACAGGAAAATTAGAAAATGTAAATTTTTATAAAAGAATGCCTCGCATTCATAATTTAGCCAAAATTATGCAGAATGATTCTACTCGTTGGGTACTAGAACATAAGCCAGATCAAGAACCAATTGTTACAAAATATTACGTAACGTATTACATAATATTAAAAAATAAAAAGTCTAGAGAAGAAATTAAAGAAATTCTTCAAAAAGAAGTAAAACGGTAAAATGATTTTAGTAATTGATGCTTTTAATTTGATATATAAATTTCCCGATTTGGAATTATATATGTATGAAAATCAACTCCTTAAAGCAAGGAGTGGGCTATTTAGTAAACTTCTTAATTTTCAAAAGATCAAAAAGGTAAATGAAATCCATGTATTTTTAGATGGGAGAAAAGAAAAAGGAAGTCCTGTTGAGTTTGAAAAATTGGAACAACTCAATCTTTACTATAGTCAAGACTTAAAAGCAGATATTCAAATAAAAAAATTTATTAGAAATCATTTAAATCCAAATAATATTTATTTAGTTACATCAGATAAAGAAATATTATTCTATTCAAAAAAGTACAATTGCAAATATTACACCTCAGAAGAGTTTTACGAGCTCTATGAAAATTCCATAAAAGAAATTCAAGATAAAAAATTAGAAGAAGAAAGAATTTATCAAAACCTAAGTAGCAGTGAAATTCAAGAATGGATAAGGTTTTTTAAACAAAATAAAAAGGAAAGAAAAAGTGAAGTTTGATAGACAAGAGGAGTTTGATAGATTACTTCGTATTTTTCAACTGGAGGACAACTTCATTCTTACAACTCATAAGAATGCAGACCCCGATGGAGTTGGTTCAGAATTAGGTCTTGAGTACTTGCTTGGAAAGTTTGGAAAAGCTAGAATTATTTTGAATCCCGATCCTCTTAGTGAGAAATTAGAGTTTTTAAATGTTAACAAAAAAATTCATTCCATCAATGAAGAAGGTGTTTTAAAAATTCCTGAAAACCCTAGGGTAGTAATCGTTGATAATTCAGATATTCCAAGAATAGGAGAAGTAGAAAAATTTATCAAACCCGATAAATCAAATCTTATTATTATAGATCATCACGATGGAATTCAAAGATTTGAAGGTTTATTTTGTTTTTCAGAAATTGGTTCTACTTCAGAAATTATCTATGAGCTTACAGAGTTAGCAAATTTACAATTAGATGCGCCAACTGCATCGGCAATCTACTGCGGAATTGTGATGGATACAGGGCAATTTAAATATAGCAAAACTCGCCCTCGTACTCATGAAATTGCTGCAACCTTAATACGTAATTATGGTATTGAACCAGAAAAGATTATTCGCAATATGTTTGAAGATTCTTCTTATAAAGTTTTACTCTTTAAACAAGAAGTATTTTCTACTTTGAAAGTTTATCCCGAAAATGAATTGGCTACTATTGAAATCTCAAAATCTCTAATGCAAAAATATGGTTTTAGTGAAAATCCATTAGAAGGAATAGTAAATGAATTGCTTTCTCCCAAAGATATAAAAATTGCTGTTAGTTTTGTTGAACAAGATCCACAAACTACTAAAATCAGTTTTCGCTCCAAAGACGATTATGATGTTTGCGAAGTAGCTAAAAAATATGGTGGTGGAGGTCATAAAAATGCTAGTGGAGTGCAAATAAGTGGTAACCTATCTAGTATAAAACAAGAAATTGTAGAAGTTCTAAAAAGTTTAAAAAAATAAATATGCAGTTTAACTCAATCCCATTTTTACTGTTTTTTTTAGTTTTTTACTTTGTCTATTGGATTGTACCAAAAAATTTAAGAGAGTATTTTCTTTTTCTTGGTAGTTCTATTTTTTATGCGTATTCTTCTATTCCTTTTTTGTTTCATTTTTATGTTGTTATACTTATTAATTATATTTTTTATAAATGGATTTTAGAGTGTACAACAAAAAAGTCGATCACTCTAGCACTCATATTTAATCTTTTGAATTTAGGATTTTTTAAATATTTTTATTTTTTTTGTAATTTTTTGTATCATTTAACTGGCTCACAATATTTCACTTTTCTCAAAACAGAGATTAAAGTAGCCCTTCCGCTTGCAATTAGTTTTTATACATTCCAAATGATTGCTATTTTGGTTGATACTTACAGAAATAAACACAATATAGAATCTCTTTCTCTTTTTCGATTTGCTTTGTTTTTC
>CALDSP010000230.1 GCA_937924465.1 uncultured Leptospiraceae bacterium | reverse complement strand
AATTATACCCACCATTTTGCTAACAATCACCTTATTAAAACTTTTTCAGATTACATTGAACTATCACAAATTTAGAGGTTTTGCTGAAGATGTAACAACTAAGCGTAGAAGTGTTTTGTTGGGACTCAATCTACTTACATTTGTGGTTGGGTTAAGCATGATAGGGCTTGGAATTTTTCTTTTTTAAAAAAATTTGAAAGAGATTGTGAATCTTAATTTAGAATAGATTATTTAAATCAATTTCAAATTTAATCTTTAATTTTTAGAAGCAATATACTTAAATCTACTTATCAATTGAGTGAAACAAAATAAAATTTAAAAAACTTGCTAAGAATTTCCTAAATGCAAATCTTTGTTCATGAGTAAAATTTCTTATGAAAAAGTAATCAATGCAGGTTTAGACACAGGAGCGGATTTTGTCGAAATTTTTATTGAAGAGACTCGTTCTTCAACCATAGGTTTTTTAGATAGAAAAGTAGAAATTGCAAATGTTGGAACTATTTTTGGAATTGGAATTAGACTTTTATTTGGAACAGAAGTTCTATACGGTAGCACTAGCATAGAAGATGAGGAACATTTACTCAATATTATCCAGCAACTTGTTAAGACTCGTAAAGATATTTTAAAAAATAAAGAAAGTAAAGAAATTATCTTATATTTTTAAAGGACAAATTCTCAAAATATTCTTAAAAATCCAAAAAAGATTGATCAAGAAGAAAAAGTGAATTTTTTAAAACTTGCAGATCAAACTGCAAGAAAAGAATCTTCTAAAATTTCTCAAGTTTCTGTTCGTGCTTTTGATGGAGTATCTAACATTCAAATTATAAATAGTGAAGGACTTTGGATTGAAGACTACAGAGTTTACTCAAGATTTTTAGTGAGTGTAATTGCTCAAAATCAAGGAGAAATTTATACTGGAACAGAGTCGCCCGGAGCGCAACAAGGTTTTGAATTTTTCGAAAATTTAGACATTATTAAAATTTCAAAAACAGCAGCCCAAAGAGCCCTTCTCATGTTAGATGCAGGTTACATCCAAGGTGGAAAAATGCCTGTTGTAATGGGAAATGGATTTGGGGGTGTGATTTTTCATGAAGCCTGTGGACATCCTTTAGAGACAGAGGCAATTCGTAAAAAATCCTCTCCTTTTGTTGGAAAATTAGGAGAACAAATTGCACAAACTTGTCTAACAGCAATTGATGATGGAACTATTCCCGGTGCATGGGGGACAATCAACGTAGATGATGAAGGCACTCCCCCGGAGAAAACTATTTTAATTGAAAATGGAATATTAAAAAATTATTTATCAGATCGAATTGGAGCCCAAGAAGTGGGAGTGAGACTTACTGGAAGTGCAAGAAGAGAATCTTATAGTTATGCGCCAGTAGCTCGAATGCGTAATACTTATATTTCCAAAGGAAAAGACAAATTAGAAGATATGATTGCATCTATTCAAGAAGGTTTGTACGCTAAGAAAATGGGAGGAGGTTCAGTAAATCCGGCTACTGGAGAGTTTAATTTTGCAGTAGAAGAAGGTTATATAATCCGCAAAGGAAAAGTTGCAGAGCCTGTGCGTGGAGCTACTCTTATTGGAAAAGGTCACGAAATTCTTCCTAAAATTTCTATGGTAGGAGATGATCTAGAAATTAGTGCAGGAACTTGTGGAGCATCCTCTGGTTCTATTCCTGTTACAGTGGGGCAACCCTCTATAAAAGTAGACGAAATTTTAGTAGGAGGACGTTGAGTGGGACCAAGTTTAGAAGAGGCAGTTAATTTTTTATTTATAGAAGCGAAGAAAAAAGAAATTTCCCAATTTGATATATTAGCAGGAATTTCAGAAACTACAGGAGTTGAGGTTTACGAATCTAATATAAAAAGCACTGATATTTCTTATTCTTCAGGGATTGGAATTCGAGTTTTTTTAGAACAAAAACCAGGGATTTCTTACACAGAGCATTTTACAAAAGAATCTATTCAACAAATGCTGGAAGATGCTATTTCTATTGCTAAAATTTCCGATCCTCTCCCAATAACATTACCGTCGTTTACTCCAATTGAAGAAATAGATTTTCAAACATACAATCAAGAACTTCAATCTATTAGTTTTGATGATTTAGTAAACATAAGCTTACAAATGGAGAGTGAATGTTATGAAATTGATCCAAGAGTAGAAAATGTACCATACATTGGAGCAAGCAAATCATTTCGAGAGAGCATATTTCGAAATTCTAATGATGTAGCGTATCATAAAAAAATAAATTCTATAAGTGCTTATGCTGGAGTAACTACAAAAAAAAATGAACAAAAGAAAATGGGTTACTTTGGAAACACTTTTAAAGAAAAAGAAAGTATAAATCCAAGTTTAATTGCTAAAACAGCAGTAGAAAGAGGAGTTGAATTGTTAGGTGCAACTCCTATTCCTTCAGGCAAATATCCTGTTGTATTTTCAAATAGAGTTAGCAGTAGTATTCTTGGAATGTTTTTGGGCTCGTACAATGGGGAAGTGGTGTTAAAAGGTTTGTCTAGATTAGAAGGTAAACTTGGTCAGAAAATTGCATCTTCTAAATTTACAATGATTTGCGATCCGCATATAATTAAGTTTCCCGGCTCTAGACTTTGGGATTGCGAAGGAGTTCCTACAAAAAAGAAAGAGTTTGTTTCTCAAGGAGTGCTCGTTCAATATCTTCATAATTTAGAGTCAGCTTATAAATTTAATACTGCACCAACTGGAAATGGAAGTCGTTCTTATTCAGGGAAAGCGGGAACGTCTGTAACAAATTTAATTGTTCCAAAAGGAGAGTCTAGTCTCAAAGAATTGCTTCAGGCATATCCACGTTGTGTGCTAGTTACAAAGTTAGAGGGTGCTTCAGGATGTTCTTCTATTTCGGGAGATATTTCTATTGGAGTTCAAGGTTTTTTATATGAACATGGAGAAAGAATTCAACCTTTTGATAAGGTTACTTTAAATACAAATTATTTTGACATGATTCAAAAAATAGAGGATTTTTCAGATATGTATCAAGATGTTTATAGCTCTATAAAAGTTCCAGACTTTTTAGTAACTGAATGTTATTTAGCTTCTTAGTTTGCAACTGTTACTGTTAAATTTTCTGAAGCTAATTTTTCTGCTACAGTTTCGCATTCTTCTAAAGAGCCTGTATAGCAAATAGCTTTTCCTTTTTTGTGAGCTTCCATGGCTACTTTTTTGGCTTTTAGCCAACTTAAATGACAAATTTTCATAAGACAATCTTCCACATGGTCAAACGTGTTGTAGTCATCATTGAATAAAATTACTTTATAGGAATAAATGGTATCATCCTTTTGTAGAAGTTCAGTTTGTTCTTCAATGAGGTCTGGCATACTTCCACTTTAACATAAATTTAATTTGAATTCAAGCCATATTCTTGAATTTTTCTATATAAATTTCTTTCAGAAATTCCAAGTGCTTTAGCAGTCTTACTTCGATTTCCATGAAAGTGTTTTAAATTAGCTAAAATGATTTCTTTTTCATATTCTTTTA
>CALDSP010000229.1 GCA_937924465.1 uncultured Leptospiraceae bacterium | reverse complement strand
TTTCTAATTTTTTTTCTTTAGCTAGTGCTTCGTTTAAATAAATCACTTCTTCAATTACTAAATGAGGTTCAAAAATCTCTATTAGCTGTGGTGGGGTTTCTAGTTTAGGCTTTCCTAGTTGTAGTAAATCATCTACTAGTTTATTCATTTTTTTGATATTTCTATTAATTGCATCTAGATTATTTTTTGCTTCATTTGTGAGTTTTATTTGAGGTTCTTGCAACAACATTTCAAAATAACCTTGAATGTTTGTCATAGGAGTTCGCAGCTCATGGCTTATATTAGATATAAATTGATTTTTTAATTTTACAATTTCTTTTCTTTCTGAATTATTAATTATAGTTAAGAGAAAATCTTTATTTTCATGTCTTCGAAATATAGAAATGTGAACATCTACATTCATTAATGAACCAGACTTGCACATTAGGGCTAAGTTAGACAAATGAATATGATCTTCTTTACTAGAGAGACTATTTTTAATAAGTTCAAAATCATTTGCTTGTGGAAAAAGACTATGCAAATTCACATTGATAATTTGATTGAATTCAAAGCCAGTTTCAGAAATAAATTTATTATTTACGTCTAAAATAGTATAATCTTCTCTAATCATTAGCATAATTTCAATTGACTCTCGGAAAAGTACTTTATACATTTCTGCATCAATTTTTTGATAGCGAACTGTTCCATAATTTGATTGGACATAGCTTTCTTTTTCAAGTTGAACTGTTTTAAATGATTTAATTGCTTGAATATTTCTGTTGATTTGTGAGAGAACATTTTTTAATTGTAATGCATTAGTTTCGTTATTAGAAATCAGTTCAACAAAAACTTGTTGCTTTTCTTCTGTTAAATTCAGAGGAAAAATATTTTCTATAAACTTTTTTGCGTATTGAGAACTTGTCTTTATTTCCCAAATAGAAAGATGTGTTGAGAATCTTGTAAAAAAATTTAAAGTATTATGAAAAATTTCTTCTTGCGTAACATTTCGGATTAAAGAAATACTATCCTGTAGGGCTTGTTGAAAACTACGAATTTTATTTGATGAATTTTTGATTATTTCATTATTAAAAGATAAAACAGTATTAGGAAACCAGACATCTTCATAAAGTTGAAAAATGTTTCTTATATCATACAAGAATGGATACATAAGTGGATCGCCTGCAATCCCTAAGCAGTCTTTTAAATAAAAAAACTTTTCTACTAAATGAAAAGAGACTTCATTTGTATCTACAGTGAGAGTTTCACCGTAAAGTTGTTTAGAAATTTTTTCAAAAATATATTTTTGTATGGAGTCTTGAACTGGTAAAATTGTGAAATAAGATTGATTTTTACAAAACTCCAAATTTGTATTTGCAAAAATAGGATTGTTGGAATAAAATCTACATTGAGTATAGCTCAATGGGGCTAAAGGATAGAATTTAGGAAGAAACTCATTTCGTAAACTTCGTTTTATAAAAGAAGTTAAGTTACTTTCTCCACAATCTTCTAGATTTGATTCAAGCTTTTTTTCAATTTCCCGAAATGAAGTATATAAGGAAATGCTTAAGTCTAAGCCATAATCTCTAAAAATGCCTTTTTCAAAACCAAAAATAATGGGCAGAGAATTTAATGAAGTAGTAATGGCAAGTTTCATTTGCAAAAAATTTTTTGTCCCTTAGTCTAAGATTGAAATTTTTATTTAATAATTTTATTTTTCTGTCGACAATTTTTTTGTGGGAATAGGAAATTTAGAATCAATTGAGAATCTCTATGATCGCCTTCATGAAATTCTCTCCATTGAGAAAAAATTTCTTTCTCTAGTAGAAACACCAATTCAAAAACAAGAAAAAAAAACAAGTTTTCAAGAAGAACTCCAAAAAGTGAAAGAGGAAGAACGTTTATCTTCTAATTTAGAACAACATGCTACAGAAAGTAAAAAAGTAAACAAAGAAGTCGTTAAGTTTACTAAACCTAAAATTTTTTCCAAGAACTATCTTGCTCAAATCATTGAAAATGAAGCGAAAAAAAAGGGACTAGAACCTGATTTGGTGAAAGCTATCATAAAAGCAGAATCTAACTTTAACCCTAAAGCAATCTCTCCTAAAGGGGCACAGGGGCTTATGCAGCTTATGCCAAAGACAGCGGAGGATTTAGGAATTGTCAATCCTTTTGATCCTGTTCAAAACATAAAGGGTGGCACGAGTTATTTAAGAGAATTGAGCCGCATTTTTCGAAATCGCGATCACATTATAGCAGCTTACAATGCAGGACCTGGAGCGGTGAAAAAATATGGAGGAATTCCACCTTATTCAGAAACTCAAACTTACGTTCGTAAGGTGAATGAATTCTTGGAAGACTTTAAGGAAGATTAGCTTCTATCTCCAGAATATCCATTAGTAAATCTTCTAAATAGATTCGTCTATTTATACTTCTGTGAATCACATAAACGAAACCATCTATTGAATTGGAAAGAATTTTTAGTAATTCTACTTGAAAGCTATGTTGCAATTGATCTTCTTCATCCCATAACTCTAAAGTAGTAATGCATCCTAATGCGGGTTGAAAAGGAAAAAAACTAGAAGTTTCAAAATTCCTAGGATTCACTTTACTGCCATGCATAGCAATTCGAGAACGTCCTAATTTACCTGCATAAAAAGATTCATAAATTTCTTTACTTTCTTTCCATGAATCTGGAAATAAATTTTGTATATCTTCCTTTTTCCACTCTCCTCTTTTTCCTAGGAACATTTCTTTAGAAATTTCAAAAGGTAAAAAGATGGGAAGAATAGGTGTGGTCCCAATAGACGGGTTCTTTGAAATTATTTTTGAGCCAAGTTTATAGATTCCACAAGGTGTGTTTCCATTCAAAAAGAAATAAGGTAAGTTTGTGATTGTTCTCGCAAATTGTGGGATATAAAAAATATTTTGATTCGAGTTTCTTAAGAATTTTCCATTTGGAGTTTTAATGAGTAAGATTCCTGCATGTTCTCTATTTCTTGGATGAATGCTATAAAATATCCATTTGTTATTGTGTCTCAATGCTAAAAGTTCTTTTAATGGAGGGTCTTGTGTGTTTTCATAATTTTGAAAATATTCAGAAACAAACTCTAACTCAGGATTTATAGTTTGAGGGTCATAATGATTTTTTAAAAGGTACAAATAAGCCAAAGATTGAATGTATGAATCTGAAGTTGATAAATATATTTTTTCTAATTCTTCTAAGAAATCATTTTCATAAAATGCATGAGAGATCTCTAAAGCTTTGATCTTCAACTCTTTAGTAGAATTTGGATTTTGTAAAATTTTTTGAGTAACTAATTTTAATTCAGGAGAAGAAAGTCCAAACATCAAGAAATAACTTAGAGCTACATATAGATTTTGTGAATTTGGCTTTGAATCAGTTAAAACTTTTTGATAGCGCTCAACGTTTGGTTTAAAGAAATGAGAATTTGTTGTTTGCGAAAAAATAAGGAAAAAAGGTGTGAGTAAAAAAAATACAAAAATAATCTATTCCCTTCCACTATGATAGTTTAACCAGTCTTCATAACTTAAAAAGACATCTACTTTTTTCCCAATTTTTTTTTCTATGTGTTTTTTGGTAATTCCAGGGCCACTAGCATGATTTGCATGAATGATCTCGGGATATTTTTGGAATACTAAATCAAATTGAAATCCACTCATCCAAAAAAAATACTTTTTCTTGGATAAGTCTGGGATTTCTTGATTTAAG
>CALDSP010000228.1 GCA_937924465.1 uncultured Leptospiraceae bacterium | reverse complement strand
TTTTCTTTTACTCCTAAAATCCAAATAAACCATATTTGTAAAGTTCTTTTACCTGCTAGAATGATTTATGACAAAGGCATATATGAATTTCAAGAAGCCGCTAAAATTTTAAAAGCTAAATATCCAAATGTAGAATTTCTACTTGCAGGCAGAATGGATCCAGAAAATCCAAGTCACATTCCAGAGAACATTTTAATAAATTGGAATAAAGAAGGACATATAACTTGGCTTGGTGAAATTCAAGATATGTTTTCTCTTTACAAAGAAGTAGATATTGTATGCCTTCCTTCTTACCGAGAAGGGCTACCAGTTAGCTTATTAGAAGCCTCTGCTGTGGGTAGGCCAATCATAACTACAGAGACCATAGGGTGCAGAGATCTCATCAAAGATGAAAATGGACTTTTAGTGCCAGTAAAAAACATTCCAAGCCTTGTAAATGCTTTAGAAATTTTGATCCAAAATCCAGAGCTTAGGTTTCAAATGGGCAAAAAAGCTCATGAAATAGTAAAAAAATATTTCTCTCAAGAAATAGTATTTTCTATTGTCTATGAAGTAATCAAAAAATTACTTAAGTAAAAATTTTTGATATTGCTCAAATCTTTTTTGTATTCCTTCTTTTCCCAATGCACGAACAAGTAAAGGAGAGGGAGAATAAAGTTGAATAACTTTAAGTGTTTTCATTTCAGTTTGCAAATTCCATAATTGATTTTGTTTTTCAATTTGAATGGGTTTTATAATTTGAAATAAAGATTTTCTTACAAATTGACTTGTGCAGAGTATAGTTTGAATGGAAGGATTTTGCTTTAGAATGAGATTTAAATTCATCCATTCAATTTCATATAGATCTTTATCGGAACTTTTATTGTTTATTCTTTTACAACTTTGAATTACATCAAAAATTGCAATTTTATTTTCCTCTAGAAATCTTTTTCTCTGTTCAATAGCTTTGTCACTCAACGTAAAATCAAACTTTATCTTAAATATTTCTTGAATGATTTTCCAAAAATGATTTTTATAACTGCCATAATAAAAATCTACATCATTTTGATACAGCTTACCATAGGTTTTCCCTTTTTCATTTTTACAAAATCGATGTGGAGGAATAGAACCTAAGATTAGTTTTTTCGCATAACGTGGAAAAAATGGATTATAAGGATGATAATCACGCAAATGACAAATTCAAAAATAACAATATACTAAAACGTTTAACCAAAACCTGTAAAACACTAGACTGATTATCATGCTAATAAATCTTGCACAATAGATTTTTTTAAACCAAACTTTTTATTCAAGAAAGAAATAAAAGTATAAATTTGATTAAATGATTATAATTATTATTGCTTTTTTGTAAATAGATTAAAACTTGAAAAGAAAGTTTTTTTGCTTTAGAAATAAGTTTTGGGAGTGTATTGTGTTTTCTATTTCAGATTTGTTAAAATCTTTACCTTTTCATAATAAGCCCAGATTATTTATATCTCCTGCGAGAATTAATATTATAGGTGAACACGTAGATTACTTAGGTGGATTAGTTTTACCTGCTACAATTGATTTACATACTCAAATTGCAATCTCTCCATTTCCAGAAAAAAAATGGATCTTCCACTCTGTTCAATTTCATGAAACAGTAGAACTCAAAAATTTTTCTTATCAAAATGAGCACAAGTGGGTCAATTACATTTTAGGTGTATTTGTAGAATTTGAAAAAAAAGGTATTGAAATCCCCGGCTTACAAATAGCAATTTCTGGAACTATTCCTCATGGAGCAGGGCTTTCTTCTTCTGCTTCTTTGGAAGTAGGAATTGGATTTGCTCTTTCTGAAATTTTGAGGCTTGGACTTTCACGTAAAGAAATTGCCCTTATAGCTCAAAAAGCAGAGAATGAATTTGTTGGTATGAAATGTGGAATTATGGATCAATTTGTAATTGCAAATGGACAAAAAAACTCTGCTTTGCTACTCGACACTTCTACACTGAACTTTGAATATAAAAATATAAATTTAGGAAACTGTGAGTTTTATCTCATTGATTCCAAAGTAAAACATGAGCTTGAGGCTAGTGATTATAACGTTAGGCGCAAAGAATGTGAAGAAGCTTTAATAAAGATAAAAGAAAAATTTCCAGACCTTGTGAATCTTTATTCTCTTTCCATAGATCAAAATTTAGATGAGTTGAATCTTTCTAATAAACTCAAAAAACGTGTCAAACATGTTCTTGGAGAAAAAAAAAGAACGGAAGATGCAATTTATTATTTAAACTCTGGCAGACCAGATCAACTAGGAAAAGTACTTTATGAGAGCCACGCTTCATTATCTAATTTATATGAGGTATCTTGTCAAGAAATAGATTTTTTAGTTGATCTGTTGCATAATGAAGATGTGATAGGAGCTAGAATGATTGGGGGTGGTTTTGGAGGATGTGTTTTAGTTCTAGATAAAATTGGTAATTTTGAAAGAATTTCAAATCGTGTTTGGAAAGACTACTACTCCCAGTTTAATATTCAATTAGAATTTTATCGTTTTCAAATTGATGATGGTGTACGAGAAATAGAGGTTACTGAATGGATCCAAACATAAATTTATCTTCTCCAGAGTTTAATTATAAAGGAGCAGGACTTGAAATCCATCCTAGAATAGATGGACATCCTGAACTTCCTGAAAATGGAGTAATTATAGACATAAAGGGGGACCTAAACTTATACTCCACTCCTCGTGTAAAAAATATTTTAAATAAACTAGTAGACTCTGGTAAATTAAAATTATACATAAATTTAGAAAACCTAAACTATATTGATTCCTCTGGGATAGGAGCATTCTTAGGGGTACAATCTAGACTAAAAAAAATGGATGGTTTCTTGAAAATTTGTGCCCCAAGTAAACAAGTGCTTGCAGTATTAGAACTTACTAAACTGAAAAGCATGCTTAGAGTTTCTAAAAGTGTAGAAGATGCAATTCGTTCTAAAATTTAAATAGTTTCATATGCAAACCATCATAGAAAAGTTTCGTTCTCTTCATGAATCAGAAAAGAAAATTAGTGTCGTTACGTGCTATGATTATAGTTTTGCAAGAATATTGAGTAAAACAAATATTGATGCCATTCTTGTAGGTGATTCTTTAGGTATGGTGATCCAAGGTCATAAAGACACAATTCCTGTTACGTTAGATGACATAATTTATCATGCCAAAGCAGTAAAAAGAGGAGCTCCCAATCTTCCTATAATTGTAGACATGCCATTTCTAAGTTATCAAGTTGGATTCAAAGAGGGGATTTTAAACGCTTGTAAACTTTTTAGAGAAACAGGAGCAGATGCCATAAAACTAGAAGGCGCAGATCAACAAACCTTGAGTCAAGTGGAACGACTTACCAAAATAGGAATTCCCGTTATGGGACATGTAGGACTTACACCACAATCCTACCAAGTTTTAGGAGGGTATAAAATCCAAAAAAATTCTACAGAGATTATAAAGAGTGCTATAGCACTTCATGAGAAAGGTGCTTTTGCTATTGTCTTAGAAATGACCTTAGAAGAGGTAGGAAAAAATCTTGCAAATAATCGCTCTGGAATTATTACAATTGGAATTGGAGCAGGACGTTACACGTCAGGTCAAGTCTTAGTATTACATGATCTTTTAGGAATGAATGAAGAATTTCATCCAAAATTTTTAAAGAAATACGCTCAATTAGAAAAGATAATCTTGGAGGCAGTTAATCTTTACAATGAAGAAGTAAAAAATCAAAGTTTCCCTAGCAAAGAAAATACTTTCTTTCCAGAAACTTAGAATTATAATTTTGTAAAAATTTTTTTTAAAGCAAAAGATAATATGTTACTTTAATTTAAAGAAACTTACCTTGTCTCCTAACGCTTTTGCAATTTCTTTTATGTTTGTTGCATTTGAATTTATTTCCTCAGCAGAGGCAGAAAGTTCTTGAGCATCTTGAGTTAAACTTTGAGCTAAGTTATTCATCTCATAAGTGGCTTGTTTTTGTTCAACCACAGCCAACTCAATTTCTGAAACAATTTGACTAGAGGTACTAATTTCTTTTGCAATTTCTTCTACACTGTCAAACTGTTTTTGAAGAACTTCTCGAATATTGATAACATCTGAACTAATTTCTTGGATATTTTCAATGACTGCCTCAAAAAATTTAGATGTCTCTGTAACGTTTTCTTCTCCTTGTTTAATAGCATGAGAAACAGATTGAATGAGTTGTTTAATATCTTTAACATTTGCCGCAGTTCTCTCGGCTAACTTTGCAACTTCAGTAGCAACTACAGCAAATCCTCTCCCAGATTCTCCTGCTCGGGCCGCCTCAATGGCTGCGTTGAGTGCAAGCAAGTTTGTTTGATCAGAAATTTCAGTGATGAGTCCAATTAAATTGCTAATTTGTTGAGAAGTATCGGAAATTTTTTTCATGGAAGCATTTGTATTCTGAATATTCTCTCTTCCCGAACCTGCTAGGCGACTGCTATTTTCTGCTTTATTTACCATTTTTTGTAAAGATTTGTTCACCTCTTTTAAAGACTCGTTTAAGTTTTGAGTTTTAGAGTTAACCTCTTTTAGTTTTTTACTGGAATTTTGCACAAAACCAACTACATTGTCAAAACTAGAGGTCAACTCTTCTAAGGTAGCAGAGCTTTGTTCTGAAGAAGCGGCTTGTTTTTGAGCAATGGATGTAAAATCATTCGAAACTCTCTCTAAAAAACTGGCTCCTCGCAGCAAGTTGGCAATGGAGCTTCTCAAAGAAAGAACTACATCGGAAATACTATCTTTTGTTTTAAGAAGAGCCTCTTTGATTGTATCAAACTCATTGCTTTTAGCAGATTCAATTTTGACTTCAAGATTTCCATTTGCTAGCTCTTCAGTAATTTGGTTAATTTCTTTGATTTGAGTACGAACAGTTTTGGATGCAAAAAAACCCGCTAGAAAAGAAACAACAATCATAATAAAAAGGGATAAAACATTTATGAAAGAATTGATTTTTGAATCTCTTTTTAAATCTGAAAGGATTTCAAAGAAAATATCTTCTTGAAAGTTAGTAAAATTGGAAAGTTGAGCACGTAAGGCGCGAATTTTTGGAACAGCTCTTGAAATAAACTCTTTTTCCAAAGTAGCAATGGGAACATCTTGGTTGGAAAGTTGAAGTAAATATTCTAAGTCTTTCTTGTATTCAGCTTTTGTTTCAATCATCTCTTTGTAAAGTTGCAGACCTTTTTCTCTATCTATTAAAGACTTTAATTCTTCTAAAAGTTTTGTTTTTAATTCTCGCTTTTCTGAAATATCTTTCAGGAGCGCCTCTTTAAAAACAGAATTCTTGTGAAATATAACTTGTAGAGTTTTTCCATAAATTTCTTCGTTTAGCCATGCAATTTTATAAATAAGTTTCATTCTTGTAAAAGGTCTTTCTCCAAGATAATCTACTTTTTGTCGAAGTGACCAACTATTGAGGACGTTATACGCTGATAACGAAAAAATAATTCCAACAATTGCAGAAGACATAAAAAGAAATAAACTTTTTACTTTAAATCGTTTTACTAGTTTAGATGTCATGATACAAGGAAAGTATGTATAACTAAATTTGCAAGTATTTAAGTTGACAGGAACTGTAAGATAAAATAGACTGTCATTAATTTCCAAATTTGGAGGAAGTCAGGTGAGAATCCTGCGCTGACCCGCAACTGTGTAGTAGAGTAACCTCTACCAAGCCAGATACTCCTCTTACGAATTTCTCTCGTGGTCTGGGGAAGTTCGCCAAAAAAGTACATACACTCAAAGGCATCCTCTGCCTTAGGTGGGCTATTACTTTTTTAAGAGGTTTCGCGGTCTCCAAATCTCTGGAAGAAATTTATTTCTAGGAGGTTTACATGAGACAACTTAAACAAATTTCAATATTTCTGCAAACAACACTTCTGTTGTTCACTCTTTCAAATTGCACCCAAAAGTCAGATGACACAAAAGCTAACCAAAACTTACTTTTGGCACTTATACAAACTGCAGAAGTACAAAGGCTCAATCAATATGAAATTCCTATCAACGGATACTGGGAAATTGGCTTCTATATTGGAACAACCTACACAAAAAGTGGTTATTTAATAATTTCTACAAACGTAGATGGAACTGGAACTTGGTCTAGTACTAGTAGTTACGGAAATGGAGCAAGCCGAATTGTAGAGATAGATAAAGCAAATAGAAGACTTTTTTATCAAGAAGGATTAGGAAGTTACGATGCCAAAAAGTTTGGAAGAATTGACTGGACTGAAGTAAGTTCTTCTGGTTGCGAGAAGAGTGCTCCTAAATGCTTCTATTATTGTATAGCTGTTTTTGGAAAAAACACTTTAAATGAAGCAAAAAATGATCCCACAGTTACTAATTCTACTAATCCTAAAGCTAGTGGATGTGGTGCTTTTGGTTGGAGTATAGCACTTCAGTTGAATACAAACACAAATTGGGAGTAAAGAAAAGCTAAATTACAAAAGACATTACTGAAAAGTAATGTCTTTTTAGGGATTTTTAAATGAAACTGAATTTAATTCAAATAAAAATGTTTTTTAAAATTCTATGTTTAATTCTTTTCGTAAACAACGTATTTGTTTTTTGCACCAATTCTAATAATAATAAGAATAATTCAAAGTTTTTAGTTCTTCCTCTATTATTACAACAAACTAGTCCCAATTTTAAAACTATTCCACCCCTTTACAAAGCCTTTGCAGATCTTGTAAAAGAAGCTCCCGGAAGTACTGGAGAGGGTTTCAAAAATTCTAACTTAGCTATCAATGGAGTTCGAGGAAACGGAAAATTTGGTGGTTCTACTGACGTTTACTCCTTAGGAACAAGCTCTTCTACAGGATACATTGTTTTAGAATGGTCAAATAGAAAAGTTACCAATGGAGTAGGAATTGATTTTGTTGTTTATGAAAATCCTTTTATTTATCAAAATAATCCAAATGAAGTTTTTATGGAACAAGTGATTGTAGAGGTAAGCATTGATGGAGTCAACTATTGCGGTTTTGATCCTATTTATACTTATCCCAATCCCAGTGTTTATTCTAAAAATCCAGAATATTGGGTAAATTTTGCAGGGAAAAATCCAGTTCTTTTTCATGAAGAAAACAATCGCCTTTCAGAAGTAGAACTTTTTAATTTAGCAAAATCGGGGGGAGATGGGTTTGACTTAGATAACTTAAGTACGGACAATACCTTTAATATTGGATGTTCTGTTACGTTACGTGACGAAATTAAAAATAATGGCTTTGTTTACTTGAAGCTTGTAAATGCTTTTACGCGTAATGATCCTAACACAGGTAATCCTTTTTTAAAGGATCCTGGTTCTTTTGATGGAGCCCCAGATATTGACGGAGCCAGTGCAAGATATTTACAACCAAGATAAATTTCTTTGTATATAAATTTTTTATAATAAGTATTTCCTTTATATTTCAATAAAACGAATTTTATAGAAATTATAGTTTTGTCATTTGTTTAAACTCAAAAAAATATTCGACAAATACCCTTATTTTTAAACACTTATAATAAAAAAACAATTATGGAAAAAACATGAATCAAACAGTTTTAAAAATTCTTGGAGTTATTTTTATTTTTTTAGGACTTGCTGCAGGAGCTTTTGTTTATTTGAATGAGTCTCAATCAAAAAAAGAAGAATTTCTTGTAAAACTTCAAGAAGGAGAAGAATACCTGAAACAAACAAACAAAGTAAGCAACCGAAAAGCCCTTATGTTATTCAACGAATTAGCAGCTCAAAAAATTCCTGGAGAATATCTTTTTCGAGTTAAATTTGGTCAAGCTGTTGCTCTTGAAAAAAATAAAGATCGTCTTTTAGCCTTAAAAGCATACAAAGAAATTGCAAGTATGGAAAAACTTTCTCCCCAAGAAAGAGAAAATTTAGAATACAGGCTTGGAAATTTATTGCTCAAGTTAAACCAAGAAGAGGAAGGAAAAGCGTACTTAGGCTACGTTTTACGTAATTCTGAAAATCGAGAACTTCGTTCCCAAGCTCTTACTTCTATTGCTGATTATTATTTTGAACAAAGACGTTTTGATAAAAGTGCGGAAAATTATAGTTTAGCATTACAAGAAGATAGGTACAATGTCCATGCAAGAAATGGACTTGAACAATCTTTGAAACACTTAGGAAAAGATGTAACTTACACAGATGTATTTCCTGAAAACTTAGATTATTTGTATTCTCCCGAGCAGACTAAAACCACATTAAAGCATGAACCAAAAGAAATCACTATCTCAAGTAAATGGTTTGAAAGA
>CALDSP010000227.1 GCA_937924465.1 uncultured Leptospiraceae bacterium | reverse complement strand
GAAGCTACTAAATAAACTAGGAAGGAATTTTATGAAACTACCAAAACCCGTAGCTATTTGTTCTCCAAGAAGAACTCCTTTTGCACAGTTTGGAAAATCTCTTGCTCAGTATCCTGCTCATCATTTAGGAAAAATTGTAGCAGAGGATATATTAGAAAAAACTAAAATACCTCATTCAGAAATTGATGGTTTTATAGTAGGAGAAGGATTTGCAAATGCTCCTAACTCTGCTCGGGTAATTTTGAATTTACTCAAATTGCCAAATGAAATTCCAGCAGTAACTTTAGCAAATAACTGTGTCTCTGGAATGGAAAGTGTTGTAGAAGCTGCTCGTAGAATTGCCTTAGGTGAGGGTGAGCTTTATCTTTGTATTGGGGAAGAGTCCCAAACAGCTATGCCTTTTATTATTAAAAATGCAAGGCTCAATAAACAAACTGCTCAATTGGACAAACTCAAAGCCTTACTTCCAGACAAACTTCCAGAAGGTGTAGAAGTTCGTGATACTTTGGAAGATGGACTAGGTGATGGAGAGACAAGTTTTGGAATGCAAGTCACAGCAGAAATTTTGGCACAAAATTATGGTCTCTCTAGAGAAATTAATGACAAATTAGCTTACTACTCTTTCAAGAGAGCTTATGAAGCTACTCAACAAGGACTTTACAAAGAACACATTATCCCCGTAAAAGATGACGAAGGCAAAATGCTCGAAGCAGATGAAGCAGTTCTACTCCGTGAAGGACTTGTCAAAAATCCAAGTCGTATGGCACGTGCCATGCTTCTTTTTGATAACCCTCAAATGAAGTTTGATGAATTTAAACAAAAGTATGGGCACTATCTCAAAAAAACTCACGGACCAACTTTAAGTATTTTCAATGCTAGTCCACGTTCCGATGGAGCAGCTGGAGTCATTGTTTGTAGTATTGAAAAAGCAAAAAAACTAGGACTCAAAATAGAAGCTTTACTTACGGGATGGAAAATGAAAGGAGTCGATCCCAACATCATGGGACTTGGACAAGCTATGGCAAGTTTGGGACTTTTACAAGATATGGGTATGAAAGTGGATGAGATAGACCAAATTGAAATCCATGAAGCATTTGCTGCAACAGCTGTTGCTGCTCTTGAAGAAATCAAAATCCAAACAGGTTTTGATTGGGAGAAAAAATTTGATGAAGTTAAAATTAACATGTACGGTGGTTCTATTGCAATTGGACATCCTTTTGGAGCAACAGGAGTTCGTTTAATCTGTAACGCTGTAATGGACTTCAAACACAATCCAAACACTAACAAAATCTTGCTTACAGCTTGCGCGCATGGAGGAGTTGCTGGAGCTCTCATGTTAGAGAGACACAACGAATAGCAACAAATTTAAAAAAATTTTTTCTTTCCAAAGAGTTTAACTAAAACCCAACTTTAGTGTTGGGTTTTTTTGTACGAATTCAATTTTTGTTCTATATTAAAATTTTATATTTAATTCTTTGTAAAATTTAAAGATACGTTTATAAGTTCTTTCTGGTTTTTCAAGATGAGGTAAGTGCCCAACGTCCTCAATAATTTCCAATTTTGAATGTGGTATAAATTGATGAAACTCATAAGCTAAGTCTAGGGGAAAAACTTTATCATGCTCTCCCCACAAAATTAAAGTAGGACAGATAATTTCTTTTACTTTTTTGTTTTGAAATAAAGTTTCTTCTTCACTTGACGTTATGTGAGGAAGTAAAATATCATTCATAAGTTTTTCGTACCAAAAACGATTAGTCTTATACTCTTCAAAAATATATCCTTTTACCAAGAAAGGAATAATTTCTTGGTTATAAAAAATTTTTTTCATAAATTCTTCAAAATGATGATCTTCTTCAATTAAAAAGAAATTTTTTCCATTTTTCACTTCTTCGTAAAAACTCCCATAATCTTGTTTGGGAATAAGACCAGCCGAACAGGATAAAATTAAAGAAAGAAACTTATCAAAATAAAGATGATTATATTCGATTAAGATTGCCCCTCCCATGGAGTTTCCATAAGCGTGAAAATGAGAAATCCCGCGTAAAGACAGGAACTCATGCAATAAATTTGCATAAAATTTAAGAGAGTAATGAATATTGGGTTTTTCACTTTTCCCAAAACCGGGTAGATCTGGAATCAACACAAAAAAATGCTTACTTAAATGAGTTGCAAAACTTAAAAAACTTTCTTTAGAATCTGAAAATCCATGTAAAATGACCAAAACCGGATTTTTAGGATCTCCGAGTTCTGCATAAGAAATTTTTATTCCATTTACCTTCGCAAACTTTTCTCTTGCTTTTGCAGAAAAGTAAAGTCTTTTGGAATTTAAGTTCCACAAAAATTCACCTAAATTATATTGTAGAGAATTTGGAAGAGATTGAAAAACAGTTTCAAAAATTGACTGAATTACTAACATAAAACGTAAATTAAAGAAGAACAGAAAATAGTCAAATAAAATTTTCTAACAGTGTTAAATTGTGCAATGTGTATCTTTTCTAGTTTAGAAATTAGGAAAATTGTTTTCGATTTTCAAGCAAAATTTATGATAGATTTCATGGAAAAAGAAATCAATCCTAAAGAAATTATAAAATCTTCCAATAATCAACCAAAAAGCAAATTTACCCTTTTTATAGCTTGGCTCATATTGGGTTTAGCAATTCTATACGGTGTTTCTCCCATTGACTTAATTCCAGATGCATTTCTTGGTGTTGGTTGGTTAGATGATGTAGGAGTCTTAGGACTTGCTTTATATAACCTATTTAAAAAGATAAAAGAATCTCGCTCAACGTGATATACCCAGAACAATTCCCAGAAAATCAAAAGTTTGATAATAGTAAAGAAAAAGAGTTTTATATTCGTTTTCGTAGAGAACTCCCAAAACATTGGGACATGTTTTATAGCTATAAATTTTTCATGCCCGGAGTACCAATTCGAGAAGTAGACTACATAGTCGTATGTCCGTACGGAGTCTTTGTAATAGAACTTAAAAATGCAAAATTTAAATTCCAAGATGGACAATGGCTAATTTATGATTCTAGAGAAAAAGATTGGAAAGTTCACAAAAAAGGAAGCTATACTGGGCCCATTGAACAAATTGAAACTGCAGTAAAAAGTTTTGAAAAATTTTTAGAAGTAAATCATCATGATAATCTACCTGCTTCGGAGCAATCTTTTCTTGGAGTTTTATTTTTAAATAAAAATGAATCACATCAAATCAATAAAAACATTAAACATTATTCAAAAATTATCTTTCATAAGGAGCTTGAAAAAAAACGTTTAGATATTATATTAGAGGAGTTAGCAACAACCTTTCATTTAACTGGGGTCACTCCGCAAGAACAAGAAACTATTCGAAACATTATTTTACTAAATGGGAATTATGTTCCTACTTACAAACAAAGAAGAGATGAACAAGTACAGAAAATTCTTGCATTGACACTTGAGCAAATGAAGGCAATTGAAAAAATAAAAACTTTTCCTAGAATCTTAATTACAGGAGTTCCGGGTTCAGGAAAAACAACACTTGCAGTTAGAGCTTTAGAAATAGCATCCCAAAATGAATGGAATACTTTATTTATTTGTCCAACTGTTGCAATGGCAAACCAATTTCAAAATTATTTCAAAGATAATGAATTTATTAGTGTTTATAACTTTCATTCTATTTATGAACTAAATGGACTAAAGGATAAGTTTCATTTTATTGTAATAGAAGAAGCCCAAAATTTAAATCCAGAATTGCGTATTCTTGCAGAGGATTTGCTGATAGGAGGATGGAGAGGAGGACGTTGGGCGATAATTATGGATGAAGATCAAGGAACTGAAAAAATTTATTATCAACTTTGGGCAGATCTTACTCCTGAATGGCAAAAACTTACAGTAAACATTCGAAATCCAAAAGAAATTTATGAAATAGCTTGCATACTAGGTAAAAAAATTATAAACTCTTTAATTGTTGTCCCAGATGCAGTCAATGTAAAATTTCTCTCTTATGAAAATAAGTCTCAAATGCATAAACTTTTACTAGAAGTGATTGATTATGCTTATGAACAGCTAGACATAAATTTAGAAGATATTATTATCTTATCGAATTATTCTTATGAAGAACTTTATTTAGATGAAATAAAAACTCTTTCATATAAACATTTATCGACTTACCCCATTATAAATGTGGAAAGTGGCTTTATTCATGAAGGGAAAGTAGGTTTTTCCAGAATTAAACAATTTGTGGGTTTAGAAGCAAATTTTGTGATTTTACTTGGAGTAGATAGTTTGATAGACGAAAAATGCCATGAATATTATTTAGCATTAACACGCTCTAATTATGGAGCTTCTGTAATATATGACATAAATTTAAAAGAAGAAATCATTAGACTTTTTGATCACAAGCTATAAAAAAAAATACAATTCGATTGACTTTTTTTAAAATTCAAAGAATATAGAGATATGGTAGTTTATACTCTTCCTATTTTTCCTCTAGAAGATTTGATTTTATTTCCGGGAACTTTCCTCCCTCTCCATATTTTTGAACCTCGCTATAGATTATTGTTAAATTACGCATTAGAAAATGATTCTGAAATTGGAATTTCCTCTATGGAACGAGATGGCTCAATTCCAAATATTTTTGGATGGGGAAAAATTATTGAAAAGGAAATGCTTCCAGATGGACGTTCTAATATTGTCATTCAT
>CALDSP010000226.1 GCA_937924465.1 uncultured Leptospiraceae bacterium | reverse complement strand
TTTAATAAAATTTTCTTCTTTTTTTTCATAGTCATTTAGTTTTTTCCTATACTCTTCTTCTTCTTTTTCTACTTGAGTTATTCTTTCTGCTCCCTCTTTTCCAAAGTATTTCTCTCGAAGTTTTTGAATTTCTTTTTGTTTTTGATTTTCATTTAATTTGGAAAAATCTTTTTCTCTAAGATGTAGTTCAGTTTGGTAGTGGTCAAATTTTTCTTCTCTAGAAATCATTGAATCATAAAAACTGCCATATATTTTTTTCTTTAACTCTTCATATTGTTTTACTCTCTCGTTTCCACTTAGGTTTTTTGTTTTCTCAAAAAACTCGGAAGACTTTTCTATAAAATCAATTTGAGCCTCTTCCATTCCAAAAACAAGATGAGCTTCTTCTTCTGAAAAGAACTCTCTTCTTTTCTTTTTGAGTTCGGAATATTTTTCTGTGAAATCTTTGTCTCTTAAATCCATTTTTATAAGTTCTGCTTCATATTCAAAGTATTGTTTGAATAATTTCTTGACTAATTCATTGTCGGGAGGATTAAATTTTTTATCAATCATTTCTAAAATCATTAGATTGCATTGCACAATTGTTGAATCTTGTGGACATTTGTCGCGTAACGCCCAGAGTTCCCAAATAAAATTAATTTTGCCAGTTTTAAGGGAATCTACAAATTCATTGTAGTTTAATAAATTGAAATTTTCTATAAAAGAGTTATCTAATGGAAAATTCATAGATTTTGTTAAGTTAGAGTTTTGTTCTTTTAACTCTTGTATGGTAGATTTATCGTATTGAAGATTGCTTTTTTTACTATTGTTTCCTGATGATAGAATGTATAAACCAGCAATTATACCAACTAATACTACTCCTACAAATAGAATACTATTTCTACTCATTGTTTCCTCATCTGTCTAGATTGATAATACTTTATGGGTAATTATAAAAATTTTCGGTTTTGTTTAAATTTCGTACTTTATATGTAAATTGAGGTTGCAAAAGCAACCTCTAGACTTCAAATCCTTTTATTGTTTCGCATTTTGAGCTATAGACAAATACCAACCTGTTACATTAAAGAAGTTTTGTCCAGTCCACTCAAAATTAGTGGCTTGTAGATGATCAATTCCTGTCGCATACCATTTTGCGCTAGGCTCTCCTTTCCATGTTCCCCATTTTTGAGAACTAGAAGGAACTACTCCATCGTTGTCTCCTCCAAGTCCATAAAAAAGCCCCCCTGCCCATGTAATTGGATAAGTTGGAGCCATGAGTGGATGTTGGATTGGATCTGCCCAAGCCATTTTTGAACCATAAGAGAAATACTTAATTCCACTTACATTGGGCGTATTTGCATTGAAGGTTTTTAGATAGTTAACTGTCAAAGACTTAGCCATTTCGATTGCATCCTGTGGACGACCATCCCTATAAATGAGTTTTGCTAGGGTTGTCAAAACTAAATTTACCGATGGTTTCAGAAAGTCTGGGATCACCGCTAGTGAAACATCTGCAAGTGGAGCTCCTTTATGGAGAGAATTCACTGTAGTCACAGATGCCACTTTACTAGAAAATCCTGTATTTGCAGCAATAAAGCGAACAACTAATCCACCTTGAGAATGTCCAATCAAATGAACTTTAGAGCATCCATTGGCAGCCATCCATGTTTGAAGTTGAGATTTTGTTTCCCAAGCTCTATTTTGGATGTTAGACATGGCAGAAGAACCGGGGGTTAAAACTTTTGCACCTTGAGAACGCAGGTAATTATCTACACCACCCCAATATTTTACGAGTCCATTTGCGAGTCCTTTTGTGTCATCAAATCCTAAAATTCCGTGCACCAATCCAATGCACATTCCATCTAGGGGACCGGCACTCAGCTTAGATACAGAGAGGCTAAACACTAGAACTAAAACTGATAACTTTAAGAGTAAATTTTTCATTTTTATTTCCTCCATTTTTGTATTTGGCATACTTACTAGCATGCATGAAATTTTATTTTTTACAAGTATTTTCGTCGGACTTTTGGGATCTAAAATATGGAAAATTTAGAATAAAGTAAAAAAAAGAAAAGGAATTAGAATTTACTAGACTAATTCTAATGGTGTTAGATTAAATTGTGCTAGAATAAACAAAATCGATAAACTAAAAACGATTTTGTCTAAAAAAAAAGACCCTTTTCAAGAACTTTTTCTAATCTAAACTCATTTAAAAATGCCTACCAGTTTGTGGCAGGCATTTTCATTTTATAAAACAAAATGCCTAACTTGAGCAAATTGTTTTTTTAACTCGGAACGGAAATCGGGATGTGCTATGGAAATAAGAAGTTCGGCTCTTTCTCGAAGTGCTTTTCCGTGTAGATTGACTGCTCCATATTCAGTAGCTACCCAGTGAACATGACCACGTGTAGTAACTACACCCGAACCTTGGTTGAGTTCCATCACTATGCGGGAAATTTTTCCACCTGCTGCAGTAGCAGGAAGTGCAATGATAGGTTTTCCTCCTTTCGATCGCGCCGCTCCACGAATAAAATCCATTTGTCCTCCAATTCCAGAAAAAATTTTAAAACCAATGGAATCAGCACAAATTTGTCCACTCAAATCAATTTGAATAGCCGAGTTGATGGCAACAACCTTATCATTTTTACGAATGATATTTGTATCATTTGTTCTATCACAGGGATGAAACTCTATGCAGGGATTGTCGTTTACAAAATCATAGAGACGTTGAGTGCCTGCTATAAAACTGGTAACAATTCGAAAAGGATGGACATGTTTTAGTCTATTTGTAATTGCACCTGCCTCATATAAATCTACCACTCTATCGGAAAACATTTCTGTGTGAATTCCTAAGTCACGTTTGTGTTTGAGTCTAGAAAGAACAGCATCTGGAATACCTCCAATTCCCATTTGTAAGGTAGAGCCATCTTCTACAAGTTCAGAAACAATTTCTCCGATTCTTGCTTCTACTTCTGTTTCTGGTTCGGGTTTGTGCTCGTAAATGGGACGATTGGAATGAACAAAAGCTTTGATTTTATTAAAAGGGACTACAGTATTTCCATGGGTTCTTGGCATTTGCTCATTGATTTCAGCAATAATTATATGCGCAGTTTCTGCTGCTGCTTTAGCTGTATCTACAGAAGTGCCAAGAGTACAGTAACCATGTTTATCGGGTGGTGAGAGTTGTAAAAATGCAACATCTAGTTGAATCGCGCGGGAGTGAAACAAATCGGGTATGTCTGAAAGAAAGATTGGCATAAAATCAGCTCGACCCTCTTCAATAGCCTTTCTTAAAGGTGCTCCCGTAAAAAGAGAAATAGACAGAAACCTATCCTTATGTTCGGGCTCTGCAAATGGTGCCGGTCCTGTTGTATGCAAATGATAGAGTTTGATATTCTCCAGTTCGGTTCTTTTCACCATTGCTTCTAAAAGTGGGGTGGGAGTAGCAGCAGCTCCATGAATAAAAATTTTATCACCGCTTTTTAAATGTTTTACGGCTTCCTCGGGACCCACTGCCATGTTTTTCCAATTTTTGAAATCCATTCTTGTTGACCTCCAAATATAAATTTAGTAATTTACAAAATTCAGTTTCTCTTTTTTCCTTTCCTTTTAGGAGTTTTAGATGTTTTGTCTAAAACTATTTCGCAGGCTGGAACACCAGATAATTCTAGCTCACAACTCTCACAGTCTCCAGTAATTAAATATGCTAAATCAAAATCAGGCTCTCGTTTCATGATTGCCTCACACTTTAGAGCGAATTGGTTCTCCTCTTTTTCTTTTACAGTTCTATGTAAATATTTTTCGGATTCCATTGGCTCTTGGCGAATTTCCTTTAGTAAAATAGGTTTTCTCTCAATAAGTTTATATTTTCTTAAGTAAAAAACAAATCCTTCCTTTGAAGATTGATTTTCTTCAAATATCTTTTGTTTATGATTGTAGCTTAGGTTTGGCATATAGCTTAGGCTCTCTAACAATTCAAATTTTCTAGTAATTGGATTAAATAAATAAACCGAATTTAAATTGAATCCTGAATTCGTTTCTTCAGTCAATAACATATCTAGGAATCCATCCTGATCAAAATCATATTCTATTTTGACAACACTTGTTAAAGGTAGATCTTTTCCATTTCCTCGAAAAGTAATACTTTGTATTTTTTTGTTTTGATTGTAAACTTGTAGTTTACCTTTACTTTTTTTAAACGTATAAATTTCCATGCCTTCTTTTAGTGCCGCTTTTATAACACTTGTAGTTTCATCTCCTTTTAAAAGAGAGCTTGAAAAGATAAAGAGAACAAGAAAAATTTTTTTCATAAAACTAACCTTTATTATTTTTTTAGTAATGCAAAGATTGTATTATTTAAAAAAACTGTTTTAAAACTCAAATACCAAATCCATTTGGTTACATGATAATATCCAAGTTTGCTAAACTTACCCATAAAATTTGTGCTTCCAGAAACCGAAAGAATAGGAGGTAGCATAAAAAACTGAGGTTCCTGAAAATTACACGAAAGAGCCAAATCTCTTATAGTTTTTAATTTATAATTGTTTATATGATCTTTCGCTTCTAGATAGTGTCCATTTGGTTTCATTCCAAAAATAGCAACTTTTAATTTGGCTTTTATAAGCTGAATAGGAAAATTAGGAGTTTGGATAAATAAAAAACCGTTTGGTTTTAATAAAGAGTATAAATATTTTAATAAGGGTTTAGGTTTAGGAATGTGTTCAATTACATCCCACATAGTAATGATATCTAAAGAATTTTTAGGAATGTTACTGTGTTCTACCATTCCTTCAAAAACATTTGTTAAACCGTTTTTTTCTCTCGCAAACTTTACAGCAGTTTTAGACATTTCATAACCAATTACATTCCATTTAGGTTTTTGATTCATCACACTTTTCACAAAAAAACCTAATCCACACCCAACGTCCAAAATAGAACCTTCTTTTTCTTTTAAAAATTCTTGAATAAAAGTGGAATAAACTTTCCTATGAGCCTTATCCCACCATTCTAAATCAAATTCTTTGGATTCTTCTTCTCCCCAATACCCATCGTAATGATCCGACTGTTCATAGGAAGAAAAGATATGTCCACAATTCAAACATTCTAGGATTGGAATTTGATTTTCTAAAAAAACTGTTTTGTTGTTGATACTGCCACAAAGATAGCATTCTGTATTCAAGGAATCTCCTTTTTAGTAGAATAAAACGCATCCCAAATTCCCCAAAATTTTCCTCCTTCTGTGTGATCAGGAATGAGTTTTATGTAAATTTTATTATTGTGAATGTCTATTCGTTCTAAAGGAATCATAGTGGGATTTTCTTCTAGTGCTCCGGGTTGGAAATAAATAATTTTTTTTAATTTGCCTCCTACTAAAATACTTAACGAACGCGTAGGAAATTTAGAATCTGCTTCTGCTTCATAAGTTGTAAAGTCAAGATATAAAAAAATTCGTTTCTTCCAATTAGGAGGAACTTCTAAAAAAAATTCTAATCCTTCATTTGGAATCATTCTGCAAATTCCATCTGAAATTCCTCCTAAGCGACTGTCTTTTTTTAGTTTCATTTTTTGAAAATTCGCCCACTTGCGTAATTGATGATAATATCCAAATGACTCGGGCGGTAGTTCTGTATTTCCAATACTTGTAAAATTTATAGAGTTTTTATACTCCTCTTGGTTAGAAAAAATAGGGTCAGAAAAAAAGACAAAAAATATAAAAAGAAAGATTTGAATCATAGGTTTACAATTAGACTTGGCAGTATTTAATCAATCCTAAATCTTTGAATAAAACCTTGCAATGAAAGTTTTAGATTTAGAATTTACAAATTCCCAGTTATTTTCAAAAGGCACTGTGGTTACATTAGGGAACTTTGATGGATTGCATAAAGCGCATCTTATACTCATTCAAAGATTGAATGAAAAAAAAACTCAATTTCAACTTCCTAGCGTGCTCATTACATACCATCCAAATCCTTCTATTGTTCTTGGAAAAAATAAGTATTTGAAAAATATTTATTCTCAAGAAAAGAAACAAGAAATTCTTTCCAAAATGGGAATAGACTTTTATTTAAACATCCCTTTTACTTATGAGTTTTCTCAGATCAATGCTTTCAACTTCATTAAAGATATTCTCGTGGAAAAATTGAATGTTAAATATATTGTCATAGGATATAATCATTACTTTGGGAAGGATAGAGAAGGAGATTATGAATATCTTGTTAAGTTCTCTAATCAATTCGGTTACATTGTTGAGGAAATTCCTCCGATTTATTTAGGAAATGAAAAAATTTCTAGTTCTACAATTCGCTTTCTTTTACAAAATGGAGAAATAGAACAGGCAAATGCAATGCTAGGACGTCCTTTTTCTTTGAGTGGTTTAGTGGTGAAAGGAGAAGGTAGAGGTAGAACGATTCATTTTCCTACGGCGAATATTTCTATTCTAGAAGATATTCTTCAACCTGCACAAGGTGTATATATAGGAGCAACAAAGCTAAATAATGTTTTTTATAAATCAATCATCAATATTGGTTGTAAGCCAACTTTTGAAGGAAAGACTTTAACTATAGAATCTCATCTTCTTGAATTTCAGGGAGACTTATATGAAAAATATGTGGAATTGTTTTTTCTAAAAAGAATTAGAGAAGAAAAAAAATTTCAGAGTGTAGAAGAATTAGTTAAACAATTATATGTAGATAGAGAGATAGCAATAAAATTTTTTGAGACAACTGATCTTACTTTTTTCTAAATTTTCATAATAAAGAAATGTCACCTAACGTATTAAATAAAGCTAATTTAGTTCAAAAATCTTTGGTAAAAATATGGTAAATGTAGTCCCATTTGGACTAGAAGAAAATTCAATTTTACCTTCATGTTGTTCTACAATATTTTTTACTATTGTAAGACCTAATCCTGAACCTTCTCCTAATTTTTTAGTAGTAAAAAAAGGTTCAAAAATTTTATTTTGAATTTCTTTTGGAATTCCGGGGCCGTTATCTGAAATAGAAACTGAAACAAATGTATCTAGGTTTTTTACAGTAATTTTTAAAATACCTTTGAAGTTCATAGCTTGAAGGGAATTAAAAATTAAATTAGTCCAAATTTGGTGGAGTGTATCGGCATAACAAAAAAGCTCTGGAACTTCTTCATATTCTTTGATTACTTCAACTCCTTTTTTAAAACTATTTTCATAAACAGTAAGTACAATTTCAATGGATTTTATTATATTGGTTTTGGTTTTTGATTCTTCTTGTTTTATGTGGCTTAAATTTCTAAGAGAAAAAACTATTTTAGAGGCACGGTTTACAGAGTTTTCAATTATATAAAGATTTCGAAAAACAGTGAGCAAAAAGAATGCAAAATCCCATAATACTTTCCACTTTTCTTCTTGGAAAAGAAAACTAATGAGTTCTAATTTTTTTATACAATTTAGATCAATTATGTTATCTAATAGATAATTTTTTTCAATAGCATGAATAGATTCTAAATATTCAGAAATTTGTTTTTTGATTTCTTTAGCTTGTTTGCCTTGTAAAAATTCTATACTTGAAGAATTTTCTAAAATCCAGTCAAAATAATTCTTACAGTTCTTTTCATCTAATTCATTTAATAATTTAGAAGTATTTTTATAATTTTGAAAAGTTTCTTGAAAATTATCTTTTATAATTTCACAAGAGGCTTTGATTGAGCCAATTGGATTATTAATTTCATGAGCAACACCCGAAATCAATTGACCTAATGCAACCATTTTTTCAGAGAAAATTAATTGTTTTTGTGCTCTCCTCAATGTTTGAATAGTTTCTTCTAATTCAATTTTTTTTGCTTCAATTTCTTTGTGATTAGCTGAAATTTCTTCGTATGCTTCTTTTAAAAGTTCAGCTTGATGATAAACCGAAACATCAAGTATACATAAAAACAAAACAGGATTTTCATTAAAAACATCCCTAAGACTTTTTAAAACAACAGGGAAAACTTCTTTGTTTCTTTTAATAGCAAATATTTTTAAAACTTCATTTTGATGAGTATTTAACCAATTTTGAATTCTTAAATTATCTTGCTCTTGAAATAAGTCAAAAAGCTTCAAGTGCTTTAATTCATCTTTATTATAGCCAAACATTATAAAAAAATGATCATTTGTTTCAATTATCTTATTTGTTTTTGAATGAACGTAAAGCATTGCTTCATTGGATATTTTATAAAATAAGGCAAGTTTTTTCTCACAGGAAAATAAGGCATTTTCCATAACTTTCTGTTCCTCTATATTTTTCATTACTCCAAGCATTCTAGTTGCTTGTTCGTTTTGGTCGTAGATGAAAATGCCTTTATCTTGAACATAATAATAATAACCTTTTTTATGTTTAAACCTATAACATACATCAAACTTTGATTTTTGTAACCTAGCTTTGTCTAATTCTAAAATAATAAAAGCTGTATCATCAGGATGAATCAGACTTGTCCAAATATCAATATTCACATTTTTAAATTCATCTGCACTAAAACCAGTGATTTCTTCAATACAACCACCCCATAGGATATTTCCAGTTTTTACATCGTAATCATAAGTCATTTGATTTGATAAATTTAGAAAAATTTCATAACTAAATGATTCGCTGGGTTC
>CALDSP010000225.1 GCA_937924465.1 uncultured Leptospiraceae bacterium | reverse complement strand
TATTTATTGATTTAAAATAATCCTAATATTTTATTTATTATAAAATCTTTGTATTAAGTTAAAAAATTTTTTTATTTTTTTTGAAATATTGAATTTTAATTTTCAGTGAAAAGTTCATGATAAAAAATTGAAAAACACTTGTTTTATTTTTAAGAGCTTTTGAAATAAAGAAAAATTCTAGGAGAGGTGTGAAATTGAATTCTGCAAATATAAAAACAATAAAAGCCCGGGAAATTTTGGATTCTAGAGGAAATCCAACTGTGGAAGTGGATGTCACTTTAGAAGATGGAAGTTTTGGAAGAGCCGCAATTCCTTCCGGTGCATCTACTGGGGAACATGAAGCCGTTGAGTTGAGAGATGGAGACAAAAAACGTTACTTAGGAAAAGGAGTTCAAAAAGCTGTAAGTCATGTAAACACAAAGCTTGCCAATCTCTTAAAAGGACAAAATGCACTAGAACAAGTAAGAATTGATAATTTAATGATCAAAGAAGATGGCTCACCCTCTAAAAAAAATCTAGGGGCAAATGCTATTTTGGGTGTTTCCCTTGCTGTGGCTAAAGCTGCCGCAAATCATTCTAAGTTACCTTTGTATCGCTATGTAGGGGGGACTTTTGCTCGCGAATTGCCTGTCCCTATGATGAACATTATTAACGGAGGAGTTCATGCCGATAACAATGTAGACTTTCAAGAGTTCATGATTTTACCAGTAGGAGCATCTAAATTTTCAGAGGCTTTGCAAATTGGAGCCGAAGTATTTCACAGTTTAAAAGCAGTTTTAAAATCAAAAGGTTACAATACTGCAGTGGGCGATGAAGGTGGTTTTGCACCCGATTTAAAAAGCAACGCCGAAGGTCTAGAGGTTATCCTAGAGGCTATTCAAAAAGCAGGTTATAAACCCGGAGAAGATGTGCTCTTAGGGTTAGATGCTGCAGCCAGTGAGTTTTACGACAAAGAAAAAAAGAAATATATTCTTGGAAAAAAATCAAAAAACTCTGCAGATATTCAAGAAAAAACAGTAGAAGAAATGATTGCATATTATGAAGAATTGGTTTCTAAATACCCAATCATTAGCGTTGAAGATGGGTTAGATGAAAACGATTGGACAGGTTGGAAGCCTCTTAGTGAAAAACTCAAAAATAAGATTCAACTTGTAGGAGATGACCTTTTGGTTACAAATGTAGAAAAGTTAAGCAAAGCTATTCAAGAAGGGATTTGCAATTCTATTCTCATTAAAGTAAACCAAATTGGAACACTTACCGAAACTCTAGCAGCCATTGAAATGGCAAAACGAGCAGGTTATACGACTGTAATTAGCCATCGTAGTGGTGAAACGGAAGATTCTACGATTGCTCACATTGCAGTAGGCATGAATACAGGACAAATTAAAACAGGCTCTATGAGCCGAACAGATCGAATTGCTAAATACAATGAGCTTTTAAGAATTGAAGAAGATTTAGGCAATTCTGCAATCTACAAAGGAAAAAACACATTTTATAATCTTTATGCAGGTTAAAGTTCGATTTTCTTTGCGTGGATTTTTATTTCTCTGTGCTTTCATTTACTTTGCAGTGCTTGGAAGCACAGGTTGGGTGGAAAGAAAAAATTTAGAATCCAGATTCAAAGCCCTAAAAGAAGAAGTAGAACGATTAGAAATAGAAAATCATCATTTAAAAAATCGTCATTCACAAGGTGAGTATTTTTACGGATTAGACTACCAATTCATTCCTGAAAATGCTCATATTATTAAGTTCAAAGAGTTTGTTGAAGTGGAATCAGAAAATGAAACATTGACTTCTAAAGTTCCACTTTTTATTTTTCGAAACAAGCAAATTCGCCATCAAGCCGCCAACATTCAATTTTTTAAATTCTTTTATATGGCAATTATTTTTACAGTAGGGATAATGTTTTATCTCAAATATAAAAACTAAAGTCAATAGCAAGTCTTAAAAAAAACTGTAAAATGTTTCTTCCAACTTAAAATAAATAAAAATATTGATTCTCGTACAATTGCTCTCCTACAAATTTGAATTTTTAAAAAAGTGTTGCTATTATGAAGCCAATTCAAAAATGTATTTTGCATAATCTTTTATTTAAATTTTTTCATGGACTTTGAATTCTAAACTAAAATCATTTGAAAAATATGAAAAGATTTGATTTTTAGTAAAAAAGAGTTTTTTCAAAAAGGTCTTTTATGTACTTAGATTTTTCAGTTCCTCATACATTCTTTTTTCTTCTTTTTTCGTTTATTATTGTGGTGTCTTCACTTACCGTAGTGCTTCATAAAAATCCTGTTGTTTCGGCAGTTTCTTTGGTGCTTGCTTTCTTTGGTCTTGCTGGAATTTACGGCACTATGAATGCCATTTTTATTGCTACCATGCAAGTTTTGGTTTATGCGGGTGCAATTATGGTACTTGTAATTTTTGTGGTTATGCTACTTTCTCTGCGAGAAGAGACAAACTTAGAAATTTGGAGTAAACCCATCAAGCAGAGTTTTATTATTTTAACTATCCTTGTTTTAGGATTTATGCTAATTGCTACAATGAGCTATAGTCCCGACACTCCTAAAATCATGTCACCTAACGTAAGTAACAATCCTTACACTTATCAGTTGGGTAACTCTTCCAATGGAAATGTAGTAACTACTACAGGAAATACAGCTACTGTGGGAGCAGCCACTTTTCTGGATTATTTACTTCCATTTGAATTAGTATCTGTCTTGCTCCTTGCTGCAGTCGTTGGGGCAGTAGTCATTGCCAAAAGAGAAAAAGTACGCAATCAATAAAGAGAGGTTATAAATGGAAACAATTTCTGGAATTCCTGTTCCTTATTACTTAGGTTTAGCAGGACTTATGTTTACAATTGGAGTTTTTGGAGTTTTACTCCGAAGAAATGCCGTAGTCATTTTTATGGCAGTAGAACTTATGCTCAATGCCGTAAACCTTGTATTTATTACTTTTTCCAAATCGATTGGAAACATAAACGGAGAAGTGATCGTATTTTTTGTAATGGCAATAGCAGCCGCCGAAGCAGCAGTAGGACTTGCTATTGTAATTGCCATTCATAGACAAAAGAAAACTGTACATGTAGATGAAATTAATTTACTAAAATGGTAGAACTATGTTAGAACTATTTCCTCTTGTAATTTTACTTCCTTTAATTGGTGCCATCATAAATGGCTTATACTATAAAAAAATGCCTCACAATTTAGCCGCATGGATTGGAATCTTGGCTGTGGCTATTCCTTTTTTTATTACGTTGGGTGCATTGTTTGAATATAAACCCATGCAAACCCAAGAGCCTTACATGTTTACTCTGTTAGAATGGATCCACGTTGGAAACTTTAAAGCAGATTTTGCATACCAAGTAGATCAGCTTTCTCTTTATATGGCTTTAATCATTACAGGCATTGGTTCTCTTATTCATCTTTATAGTGTGGGCTATATGCATGGAGAAGATGGATTTAATCGATTCTTTGTGTATTTGAATTTATTTATATTTTCCATGTTAAACCTTGTTCTGGGAGATAATTTAGTCCTCATGTTCTTAGGATGGGAAGGAGTTGGACTTTGTTCTTATTTGCTAATTGGTTTTGATTACCATAAAAGTTTTGCTGCCAACGCTGGAATGAAAGCATTCATTACCAATAGAATTGGAGATGTAGGTTTTGCCGTTGGAATTTTTTTGACTTATTGGTATGTTGGAAGTGTACGTTATGTGGATATTTTTCAAGCCATGCCAAATGCTCTGTCTTATAAAGAAATTATTAACTGGGTTGCCTTTGCTTTCTTCATTGGAGCTATTGGAAAGAGTGCACAAATTCCTCTATATGTTTGGTTACCCGATGCCATGGCAGGTCCTACTCCTGTTTCCGCTCTTATTCATGCAGCTACAATGGTAACGGCTGGTGTGTTTATGATTGGAAGACTCAACCCAATCTTCTACGCAACGACTTGGGCTTCCGATTACGTAGCTATTACGGGTGCTGTGACTGCACTTTTTGCGGCAACAATTGGTCTACAACAAACTGATATTAAAAAGGTTCTGGCTTATTCTACTGTTTCCCAATTGGGATATATGTTTTTAGCAATGGGAGTGGGAGCTTATACCGCTGGAATGTTTCATTTAATGACTCATGCTTTCTTCAAGGCTCTAATGTTCTTGGGTTCTGGCTCTGTGATTCACGCCATGCACCATGAGCAAGACATGCGAAATATGGGATCATTGAAAAACTACATGAAAATCACTTGGCTCACTTTTATGGTGGGAACTTTAGCCATTGCAGGAATTCCTCCTTTTAGTGGATTTTTTTCCAAAGATCTAATTTTAGAAAAAGCTTTTTCTCATCATGGAATTGGAATCTTTCTTTGGATACTAGGAATTGCGGGGGCGTTTACAACGGCTTTTTATATGTTTCGTTTGGTCTTCTTGACATTTTATGGAAAAGAAAGGATGGATCACCACACAAAAGAACATTTGCATGAGTCCCCTTGGACTATTACCGTCCCACTTATAATTTTAGCAATTGGAGCAGCCTTCGCAGGGCTTTTACAAGTTCCGCATATTTTGGGTGGAGGAGTGCATGTTTTAGATCATTACTTTCAACCTGTTTTTTCACAAGGAGTCAAAATTGGAGAGGCTTGGGGAATAATTAAGCCGCCTCATGAAATCAGTTCTTCTACAGAATGGACACTGCTTCTTATTTCTGTTGGAGTTGCATCTTTGGGAATTTTCTTCTCTTATTTAATTTACTACAAAAAAGAAACTGTTCCACCACGTGACGAAGAATTTCAGGGCTTTGCTAAGGTACTGTACAACAAATACTACGTTGACGAAATTTACAATGCAAGTATTATTCAACCAATCATGCAAATGAGTGATTCCCTTGCACATGACGTAGATAAAAAAATTATCGATGGAACAGTAGAAGGTACTGGAAAGTTTTTTTTAAACCTATCTGAAGGGATTCGAAAAATTCAAACAGGAATTGTTGGAGACTATGCTCTTTATATTGTGTTGGGTGCAATTTTTGTAGTCTTTTATGTTTTCTTTAAAGGAGTTTAAATGCCAGAATCTATTTTATCAATTATAATTTATTTTCCACTTTTAGGATTGCTAATTATTCCTTTCTTAAAAGAGGAAGAACAAGTCAAATGGGCAAGTTTAATTATTACAGGTTTTACATTTATTTTAAGTATTCCTTTAATGCTTGCCTTTGATGTTCGATCTTCTGAACTACAGTTTGTTCATCGTTTTGATTGGATTTTGAAAAAAGATTTATCTATTGATTATTATGTAGGTTTGGATGGAGTGGCATTACTGTTGTTTGTTCTAACTTCCTTTTTGTTTTTTCTTTCTAGTGCTGCTTCCTGGACCTATATTTCAAAACGAATCAAAGAGTTTTACATTTCTTTACTTTTGCTTGAAGTAGGAGTTTTAGGAGTTTTCGCAGCAGCTAATTTAGTTCTCTTTTATGTGTTTTGGGAACTTATGCTCATTCCAATGGCTTTAATGATTGGAATTTGGGGTGGAGAAAACCGTTTATATGCGGCTATTAAATTCTTTCTATACACAATGACTGGCTCTGTGCTTATGCTTGCTGCTATTCTCATTTTGTATTTTAAAGCAAATACTGTAAACATTGAACAGCTTTCTACTTTGGATTTAAATTTGCTTTCTAAAGAACTTCAAATCTTTTTGTTTTTTGCCTTTGCTTTGAGTTTTGCTATTAAAATCCCTATCTTTCCTCTTCATACATGGCTACCCGATGCACACACAGAAGCACCAACTGCAGGCTCTGTTATATTAGCAGGAGTACTTTTGAAAATGGGAACTTATGGATTCATTCGTTTTTGTATTCCTTTTTTTCCAACGGTAGCTTTAGAATATAAGGAATTACTCATGTTGTTGAGCGTCATTGGAATTGTATATGGAGCTCTTGTTGCAATGGTTCAAGCAGATGCAAAAAAACTTATTGCATATAGTTCAGTTTCTCACTTAGGATTTTGTACACTTGGACTTATGACATTCACAGAAGAAGGAGTCATGGGTGGAATGATCCAAATGATCAACCATGGAGTTTCTACGGGAATGCTCTTTTTGCTTATAGGAATGATTTACGAAAGAACTCATACCCGCATGATCAAGGACTACGGTGGAATTGCTAAAATAGTTCCTACCTTTGCTATTTTCTTTGTGATTGCCATGCTTTCTTCAGTAGGACTTCCCGGAATGAATGGATTTGTAGGGGAGTTTTTAGTTTTAATAGGTACTCTCAAGGTAAATATTGTGCTTGGAATCATAGCTGGCACAGGAGTAATTTGGGCAGCTGGGTATTTACTTTATCTCACAAAATGCCTAATCTTTGGTGAGCTTACAAATAAAGAGAACGAACTACTTTCCGATTTAAATTCTAGAGAGATTGCTATTTTAGTTCCACTTGTAATTCTGATTTTTTGGCTTGGGGTTTATCCTAAAACTTTCTTTCAATACTTAGAGCCTTCTTTAAAAGTATATTTAAACTCTGCCTCTGTGCAAGCCATTGCAGAGCGCACTCAAAGCAAACTCACCCAAGATGGAAGAGTAGCGCAAAACTACACTCGTTCTTATAAATCGCTTGGTGCCTCTCCTAGTGCAATTGAAGAAAGACTCGGTGGTTATCTAGGAAGATTTGCAATTTATACCCACAACTTGAAAACCAATTTTCAACAGGAGCAAAAGGAAAACCACCAAGAGAATCAAAGTATAGAAAAACAAAAGGAGAAAGAATAATGTTTATACCTGAATGGAAAGATTTTCTTGCTATTATGCCTTCTCTTATTTTAGTTACAGGAGGAATTATTTTTCTAATAACGCAGTTTGCTCTTCACTCCAATGATCACAGAATTTTACGTTTTGCAACAGGTGGCTTTTTGTTGCTTGCTCTTTATTTTGTAGTAGACTCTCAAAGTTCACCAGGGTTTGGTTCTTATTTTGCAAATCAAATTCGATTAAATTCTACTACAATGATGCTCAACGTTATTTATATTATAACAGCTCTTTTGACAGTGATTGCCTCTCCTAGAATTTTAAACCAACATCAAATTTATTTCCCTGAATTCTATCCCCTACTACTTTTTGCAGTTACGGGAATGTTCTACATGACAACAGGTTCAGATCTCATTGTAATTTTTGTAGGAGTAGAAACACTTTCCATTTCTCTGTATATTTTAATAGGAATGGCACGTAACGAATTAAGTAGCTTAGAAGCAACTTTAAAGTACTTTTTACTTGGTGCGTTTTCCTCTGGGTTTATGCTCATGGGGATTGCTTTGTTGTATGGAGGAAGTGGCTCTACAAATTTGGATTTGGCTTTAAAACCCATTTATGATGTTTCACTCAACGCTGAAGTTCCTACTTTCTCTAAATTAGGGCTTGGACTTTTCTTTGTAGGAATTGCTTTTAAAATTGCACTCTTTCCGTTTCATTCCTGGACCCCCGATGTATATGAAGGAACTCTCACTACTATGACAGGTTTTATGGCGTCAGGTGCTAAGGCTAGTGCTATGGGACTTTTACTTATAGTGATAAGTGTTTTTCCAACTATTGATACTACAAGCTCTTACTCTATTCTAGTTGGTTTTATTGCAAGCCTTTCTATGACGTTTGGTAACATTTTAGCACTAAGACAAGAAAACTTAAAAAGGGTTTTAGCGTACTCTTCTATTTCTCATGCAGGATATGTAACTGCAGGAATTGTCTGCGGTGCAACCAATGAAGTTATTTATTATTTAGTTATGTATGCTTTTATGAACATAGCAGGCTTTTCTCTAATTGCTTACTTAGAAAACGGAAAACATATTGTTACTTATGATTCTATTCGAGCTCTCATTTTAAAAAAACCTTTTGTTGCCGTAGGTTTACTGATTACTTTCTTTTCTCTTGCTGGAATTCCTCCTTTTGGTGGATTTTGGTCTAAGCTCTTTTTATTTCAAAAAATTGCCGAGTCTGAAAATATGCTAAACAGAGTTCTTTTGATTATAGGAATGATCAATTCTGCTATAGCGGTTTATTACTATTTGCGCGTGACGGTAGTTGCCTTTATGACAGAAGAAAAAGGAGAAAGTACTCAAGAAATTATTGAGCCTAGTTGGGGACTTGGGTTTGCTTCAAGTGTGAGTGTAATTTTGATTCTTTTCATTTGGATAATATACCAACCTTAATTTTATTTACATGTCTTTAAAATCTAGAGTACATGGAAACATGAAGATTTTCAATTTCTTTTTTTTAAGATTGATGATTTAAATAAAGGACTATTGTTATATTGTTAAAACATTATGTTGGGTACAATGGCATATATAAAATAAAATGAGATCTAAAAACCTTACAAAACTTATATAAAAATTAAGAAAGCTCATACTCTTTTTTGATCCTGTTCTCTTTGTTTAAAAATAAATAGTAACTAGCTGTTTTGTCATCTGGGTTTTCTTGTAACACTCTTTGAAAGCAAAAATTAGAGTGTTCAATATTTCCGTTTTCTCTTGCAAGTACTCCTTCTTCAAATAAAAGTTTAGTTTGAATCTTCTTTTTCATTAAAGGTTCGTCCTCTCCATCAAGAATTTCAAATACCTTAGTTTCAGTTTCTTTTCCTTTGAGTTTAAATTTTCCTAAATATCTAAACTGAAAGCGTATTTTATTTTTTAATCTTTCCGTGACGGTTTCGGTAACTATAATAGGAACTTTTAAAATAGCACAAAGCCCTTCTATTCTAGAAGCTACATTCACGGCATCGGAAATCACAGTTCCTTCCATCCTTTCTGACTCTCCTATAATGCCGAGCATTAAACTGCCCACATGGATCCCTATTCCTATGTCAATTGGTTCTAGTCCTTTGTTTAGTCTTTCTTGGTTCAATTCTTTTAATTCTTTTCTCATTTCTAAAGAAGCTTGGATGGCGTCTTCTACTTGATTTGGAAATAAGGCCATTATAGCATCCCCAATGTATTTATCTATAAAGCCGTGATTTTTTCTAACCACAGGTCCCATTGTGTTTAAGTAAGAATTTATAAAGTTAAAATTATCTTTTGGGCTCATAGTAGAAGATAGTTTAGTAAATGATCGAATGTCTGCAAAAATAATGCTCATTTCTTTTTGAATTTGATCTCCAAGGGTAATATCTAAGATAGATTCTTTAACTAAAAGTTTTAAGAATTCCATTGGAACAAATCGACTGTAAGCCTTATTAGTTTGAGATAAGCTAAAGGAAAGTTTCTCCACTTCAACAAAAGCAGATGAAAATCGACAAGAAAGCATGTAAGCTTGAAAAAAGATAAACATAAAAAGCCCAATGGGTGTATAGTAGCCTGTGTTTATGATTAACTCTGCATGCAATACATCATTGATTGCAGTTACCATTAGCATAGAAGTTCCTAAACTAGAAGGGATTGCACCGTTTCTGTCTCTAATAACAGCTAAGCCTAGAGATATAAGTATTAGAAAACATGTAATTAAAAGAAAGATTTCAAATAAAAGTAATGTTCTTGGATAGATCAAAGAAGAAGTAAAAAGAATGATGGCACACAGTATAACATGAAACCATAAAGCAATTTTTCCAAAGATTTGGCTAAATTCCTCTGGAAATGTGGATTCTAAAAATAAGTAAAATAAAGGTACACAAGCATAAAGAGAAAAGTATTCCATCTTATGACCCAATTCCCAAATGATAGAGGGATAAAACTGAAATAAAACTCTCTCTCCTGTTGTAATTGTTCTAAGAGTAATAGCTAAACAGAACAGACCAAAATATAAAGCTGATTTATCTTTTCTCCTAAGAGAAAACAAGCCTAAATGATACAAGCCCATAATCAATATGCTACCTGTAAGAAAAAAATCAGCATAAGCTCTCATCTTTGAAAATCCTTGTATTTCTGCTTCTGTTCCAAGACGAAAAGATGCCCATGTTCCTGCTTTATGATGGCTAAAATTGGAAACTTCTATTACGATTTCTAATTCATGACTTAAATCTGGAATTTTAGCATAGATTGGTAAATACTGTGGTATTGAGGTTTCTGGAGTTTTTCCAACGATTCCATTTTGAAGAATTTTTTTTCCATTTGCATAAACATTTGCCGATGTACCTACATTTTGAAAATGAAAGAAAAGATTTTCTTGTTTGTTTGGGTTTAATTTAATTTTTAGTCTATAAGTTGCATAACCAAAAGCCTTATTGGGATCAATTCCTTCTACTGTATCATTCCAAACTGAAGGAACTTTTACAAATTTTTCAGGCTTACTTGGAAATTCTTCTTTGTCTAAGTAAAATAACTTCTTCCAATAAAATTCCCATTCCCCATCTAATTTTATGATTCCATCTCTTTCAAAATTCCAATCACTCAAATCCAAAACCCCTTGGATAGCAAGGGGAGGAATTTTACTTGAACGTGAAATGGAACACGAAACGAATAAGAATAAAATAAGAAAAAAAATTTGTTTTATTTTTAAAATCATACTCTAAAGAATTTTGGAAACACTATATCCTGTTAGTCTTATTACGTAAATAATAATTTATAAACTTCAAAAGAAATACTCAAAAAATCACAAAAATCTCTCTCTTAAATTTGAAATTTTATGAAATGGAAGTTATTAAAAAGTATTCTTTGACATGAAAATACTTTTAAAAATTATGATAACACAGACCTAATTTTAAGGGAACACTCAAACTATGATAAATAAGAAAGAAATAGAAGGATTATTTAAGAAAGAAATTGATAAAGAGATTTTAAACAATGAAATTTTACGAACTCAAATTTTATTTTCTTTTTTTCTATTTACTTCTCTTTTTTTCTTATTTTTCGGATATTTTAGAAATGAAGAATTCATAAGAATATTTACTAAAAAAATGCCTCTCTATACACCCAGTGTATTTTTTATATTTAGTGCAGCTTATTTTTTTTTAATTAGAATGAGGTTAAAAATTTTATTGAAAAGAGAAAAAAAGCTTCCAAATCTTATTCGCTACATCAATGCTTTTATAGAACCTAGTATTGTTACATTTGTAATGGTCTTTCTGTGTGAGATTCGCAGGGATTATGCGATCTATGTGCTCTTAAGTCCACCTTTGTTGGTTTATTTTATTTTTATTATTGCCTCTGGATTTAGATTGAGTTTTTTTATTTCTTTTTTTACTGGATTTGTTTCGGCATTTGAATATTTGATTCTTGTCTTTTATTATCATAGCCAACCAAAAGAAATTTTACCTGTAGATTTCTTAGTACAAAAAACAGCTTTGATAGTTAGGAGTGCCTTTCTTCTTGTAGGTGGAATTATTATGGGTTATATTGCATCCCAAATTCAAAAGCGGTTATTGCATTCTTTCTCAATCATAAATGAAAAAGAGAAAATTAAAGATCTTTTCGGTCAACACGTTTCTCCTGAAGTAGTAGAAAAGCTGGTAAGTCAAACGGAACTAAGCACGGAAATAAATTATGTAACTGTAATGTTTTTTGATATTCGTAACTTTACTCATTTCTCCGAAAGTAGAGATCCTAAAGAGGTTGTAGAATATCTAAATCTCCTGTTTGATCTTTGCATAAAGATCATAAATAAAAGAAACGGGATCATTAATAAATTTTTGGGAGATGGATTTATGGCTATTTTTGGTGCACCCATCTCAAACAGAGATGATGTAAAAAATGCAGTGACAGCCGCACTTGAAATATCCAAAGAAATAAAGAGGGGAATCCAAGAAAAACGATTAGCTAATTTGAATATA
The DNA here is from genome assembly GCA_937924465.1 of uncultured Leptospiraceae bacterium. Lineage (GTDB taxonomy): Bacteria > Spirochaetota > Leptospiria > Leptospirales > Leptospiraceae > CALDSP01. The sequence continues at coordinate 1,181 of CALDSP010000225.1, read as the reverse complement.
GGCATAGGCATTCATGCAGGTTTTGCTATGGCTGGAAATATTGGTTCTTCATTTAGAAAAGAATATACTGTCATTGGTGATGTAGTAAATTTAGCATCTCGAATAGAGCAATTGAATAAGGTATATGGTACAGAAATTTTAATTTCTGAAGAAGTCAAAAAACATTTCGAGAATTCTTTTCATTTTGTTTTTTTAGATGAAGTAAAGGTAAAAGGTCGAGAGAATACTATTAAAATATATAAAATAGATCCTGTATAAAAAATTCATCCATTCTTGTTTTTTTATTCATTCGATATTATAAAGTAGTTGCTCTAAATACAAAATAAAACCAAAAAACCTCTTTAAGATAATTTATAGTAACTAAATTTTTTATAAATTCTATTCTCAAAGATTCATGATTGAAAAATAAGGAGAAGAAAGAAGTGTCTAAAAATGTAAAAAAGAATGCTTCCATTGACTGGACAATTAGGGAGGAGTGGAAAAGCAAAATTGCGAACTATTGTTAAGAGAATTTTGAGAAAGTACGATTATCCACCTGACATGCAAGCCCTTGCAACAGAGACAGTCCTAATAAGCAGAATTCATTGCAGAAGAGCTCACACAAATGCCTAACCTCTAACTACAATTTTGTAGTAACAACTACAAGTGTCAGTTTTACCTATTTCGCAGAAATGTTTTTGAAAGAGCAAGAATAAATTTAGCAACTAAACCTTATTTTCAGTTCGTTAGTCTTTAATTCATTCTACAAAATACTTTTTTAATTTTATTTTTTATGAATTGGTCTAAAGTTTTTAAAAAATTCAATTCAACAAAAAAATTAAGGTATTAAATAAAAATTACATACTTTTCTAAAAAAATGGAAAATTCTATCAAGTAACTATTTATATTCTGCGTCTCATAGAATAAGTGGGTGTGTAAAAATGAAAATTTTATTGTATTTGTTGCTGACTCTTTCATTGTTTTTATTTCAAAATTGTACTTCATGGCCCGGTTTGATTCTTGCTTTGTTAGGTGGAGGGGGGAGCAAAGAAGGGATGATTTTTTTACCGCCCGGTGGAGGAGAGAATAACCAAAATCCACCTTCCAACTTAAGTACTTCAGGAGGAAATGGGGGAAGTAGTGAAAATCCTCCCCCCAACTCACCATCCAATCCGCCAAATATTCAGTTTTCCACTTCTGGT
>CALDSP010000224.1 GCA_937924465.1 uncultured Leptospiraceae bacterium | reverse complement strand
CATTTCAAACAAAAAATATATAGATTGTTTTAATAACCATTTCTCATTTAGCTCAGGTGTGATAGAATACATGTAAAGAGTATTTAGTAAGCCAATCAACCATCCTAAAAAGCCAATTATTCCAGAGAACAAAGCAGAGTTAACAATCCTAACTCGGGATTGATTGGAAAGAGACAAGTTATTTGTAAAGAGATCTTTCCAAATGGGAAAAGTATACCAAACTCCTACAACACTGGGAAGAAAAAAAGAAGAAATTCTTTGAAAACTTGCAATAGGATTCATTTCAAATATTTGATTTAGAAGATCAATTTCTTTTTTAGAAACAGTAACTTTCATAAATAAAAATTCATTTAACATTACAACTAAAAGGTTATATAAAATGGGAGTTAAAAAATACCAACCAAGAATCAATAAAATTTGTTTTCTAGTAATAAATTTTTGATTATTCATGTAAAGATTCTAAAAGTTTTTCTCTAAATTTTTCTTCAAAGATTTCTTGACTTTCTTGTGGATTTTCAGTTGACCAAAAACGGAAAACTTTTTTTGGAGATTCTGACTCAATAGTGGACGTTATGCGATAATATTTAAAATATGGTTGAATGTTTATCTCCCAAAGATTTCCCTTTCCGTTATTTCCTCTCAAACGCATTTCAAAGAAAGTTTTCATATATTCATTTATATTTTCTGGAATAAAGAAATTTAAAACTTGTTTTGGTAAAATATATCCAAGCCTCCCTTTTAAAGAATAATCTGGAATATTTTTAAATCTCCCTTTTAAATAAGAAGATCGACCTGCACTTCTAAACTCGAATTCATAAAGCCAATTTTGAATTTCAATTTCTAAGCCGTAAAGTTTTGTATAAAAATTTATATAAATTTGAATTTGATTTGGATATTCTGAAATCAAAAGCTTTCCCCACTCAAATTGTAAATTTTGGTTTTGGCTACTTATTTTTAAAAACTGGTTTCCATTTTCAAAAAAACTAATTTCAAACTTAGATTTTAAAAGTTTAGTAATTCTTTCATAAAAGGATTTATCTAAGTTTTTAAGTTCCTTGTTTGGTTTAAAAATTTGTATAAAATATTTTTCATTGAGTTCAAAAGCACAATCAAACACATTACACAAAAAATTTCCAAGAGGACTATTTAAAAAAAATCTTTCTGGATTCACTTGAATTTGAAAAAAACGAATCCAATTCAAAAATTCTGTTGTATGATACACACTTTTAGATTGGTACTGTAAAACTCTTTTAAAAAGATAAGTTTCTATTTTGTTAAATCGACTTGGAGTATACTCTATCAATAAATAATTCTCAAAGTTAGTTGAATGTTTCTCTCCATGAGAAAGCTCAACATTTTGAATTTCAAATTCTGAATTTGTATTCCAATACAAAATATTCCAAAGTAAAGCTAGTTTTTGAGTTTTGGTTTTTTCTAACTTTCCTTCTTTTTGAGGATTTAAATTTCCGTTTGCAATTTCCCATTTATTTTCATTTTTTAAATGCTTTTTTATAGAGTCTTGAAATATAAAAAAATTTTTCCAATAGTCAAAATGGTCTACATTTCTTTTACAATTCAAAAACAAATAAGAAATAATTAGAACAAATATTTTTACGTAATTTTTAGAAAAAAAATTTTTCATTCTATACAAATATATATATAAGTTCAATTTTGAAAATCTAATTTTCAAGTTTTTCAACACTCACAGTTTCTGTAATGCAAAACAATTTTTGAAAATAATTTAGCTACAATTTTTTGGCAGTTGAAAGAAATTTCTGATCTCAAATCTTAAAATTTAAAATACTTGTTGATTTATAAGTGAATTATTATTTTGAATTTATATGATAAAGATTTTACTGTCTTGGTTTTTTTGTTGTGTAACAATTTCTGTTTTTGCTCAAGGGCAAGTTTTTACTGGAGAAGCCTCTTACTATGCAGATAAATTCATTGGAAAATCTACAGCAAGTGGTGAACTTTATGATCCTCAAAAATACACAGCAGCAAGTAGAAACTTTCCTTTCCATACAATTGTTAAAGTAACAAATCTAAATAACAATCAGTTCGTATACGTAAGAATCAATGATAAATTACCTAAAAAAACTCGTATTATTGATCTTTCTAGAATTGCTGCTGAAAAACTTGAAATGTTAAAAACAGGAATTGCACAAGTGAAAGTAGAATATGTAGAAATGGGAGAAGCAGGAAAAGATCCAATCCAAAATTTTTCATCTAAACTTTCTGTAAAAAAACAAGTCTCTTCTGAAACCAATTTTGAAGAAAATGAGCAAGATGAAGACGATGAATCAGAAGAAGACGAAGTACATGTAAGCCCACCTTCAAAAAAAAGTTTTCCAGAGAAACTTCCCGAAAAAGTTACAAAAAAAGAATTTACATCTAAGTATACAAATTTCGAAGGAAAGCCAGAATTTCCACGCGGCATAGGTTTACAAATTGCTTCCTTCAAAAATGAAAGTTTTGCTGTAAAAGCAGCTATTAGACTTCATTTACAAGGCCATTCAAATATAATCATTGAAAAGTATGACTCAACCTCCCCTACTTTATATCGATTGATAGCATGGGGTTTCAATACAGAAGAACAAGCCTTACAATTTGGAAAAAAACTTGAAAAGTTAGGCTATGATGTATATTTTATATATAAGTTTCAAGAATAAGGAAAAATTATGAGTGAATCAAATTCAAACTTAGATCCAAAACAAAGAGCGGAACTAATTCGAGAAGGAAATGCCGCTTTTAATGAAGGAAATTATGCTAAAGCAAAAGAAATTTTTATAAAAACCAATTATAAAGATGGACTCATTCGATTAGGTGATTATTACATGTATGATAGAAGACTCCCCATGTTAGCTTATGGTTATTATAAGAAAGCAGGTTATCAACAGAAGGTAGATGAAATTTTTCAAAGAATGCTTATGGCTCTAAGTGTTTGGCTCGGAAAAGACAAGTTTAAACCAACCTCTATAGTCCAAAAATTTCCAGACTTAAACCCAGAAGATTTTCAGGTGCATCCTTATTTGAAAAATAAAGCTATTGAAATTTTAAAGAAAAAATTAGATTAAGATTATAATACGTCAATTCAAAAATATAAAACTTTTCTTTGTATCTCTTTTTACCTATTTAGTTGCATGCCATTCATTACAAATAGAAAATTATTCTAAAACAAGTATTTCTTCTTTGAATGATTTACTTCGCTACAATAAGCCTTCTACACAAAACTTTCTTTGTAAAAATAAAATTTTTATTTTACAAAAAGACATGTCTCATCAAACTTCAGGAATTTTGAATTACTTATTAGTCAAACAAGACAATTATCTTTCTAAACTAATAAAAAATCACAGTGAAATACAAATCAGTAAAAATTTTCAAGAAGAGTTGGATTATACATTAGAAAATGAATATTATCAAACAGAAAATGAACATCATTTAGGAATGATTTTTCGATCCAAAAAAACAAATGAATATAGAAAATATTTTTTTACAATTCGACTTAAAGAAATAGACACAATAAGCTATGGAATTTTTTCAAGTAGTAAAAAAAATTTTATTTCCAAAACTTCAACTCTTCCCTTTTTAGAAAATTATGATGAACCAAACGAAGGAGAAATTCTAAATTTTTTAAGACAAGCTCTTTATGGAAATATAAGTTTTCATACAAATATTCCCAATGTAGAAGTCATATGCAATAACAAACATTTAGGCTTTCTGCCATTGAATACTTTCCTCTTCAATGGGTCTTACAATTGCAAATTTATATCAAAGG
>CALDSP010000223.1 GCA_937924465.1 uncultured Leptospiraceae bacterium | reverse complement strand
GGCCATTCAAAGTCTGAATTTGGGATCGCTTCCATTTTTCCATTTTTAAATTGAATTGAATTTCCATAAATTGCCATAACCTCACCTCTTTCATTTCCCTTAAATCCTAAAGTATTGATTGACCATTTCCGTATAACGCCCTCTTCATGACTTGTAGAAGTACGAAGCATTTTTGGGTACAAAGGCCAAGGTGTAGAAGGATCTCTTTCTTTCGGTGGTTCAGGGAAAATTTCAATTTGAGTAATGGATTTAGCTCCATGTCGATTGGAAGTTCCTACACAGTCTGATCCTGTATCTCCTCCACCTATAATAATGACATGTTTATCTTTAGCAGAAATAATTTCTACATTATCTCCTGCTACCTTTTTATTGTTGAGAGTCAGAAATTCCATTGCAAAGTGAATCCCTTTTAGATTTCTTCCGGGAACAGGGAGATCTCTAGGTTGCTCCGAACCCATAGCTAATACAACGGCATCATGCATATCAATAAATTCTTTTGCTTTGATATGAACTCCCACGTGAAAGTTTGTTTTAAAAACCACCCCTTCTTCTTGCATTTGTTGAATTCGTCTATCAATGAGCCATTTCTCCATTTTAAAGTCTGGAATTCCATAGCGCAAGAGTCCTCCAATTCTATCAGATTTTTCATAAACAACAACTGAATGCCCTGCTCTAGCTAGTTGTTGAGCACAGGCAAGCCCTGCTGGCCCTGAACCTACAATTCCTACTTTCTTACCTGACCTACTCTTTGAAGGCATTGGATGCACCCATCCTTCTTCAAAGGCTTTATCGATAATGGTTCTTTCAATTGCTTTAATAGACACAGGTTGGTCAATAAGTCCTAAAGTACAAGCCCCTTCACAAGGAGCTGGACAGAGTCTTCCCGTAAACTCAGGAAAATTATTGGTCGAATGAAGATTTTCAATAGCTTCCTTCCATTTTCCTTTAAAAACCAAATCATTGAACTCTGGGATTAAATTGTCTACTGGACATCCTGTTTCTCCATGGCAAAAAGGAATTCCGCAGTCCATGCAGCGTGCTCCCTGTTCCATGGCTACTTTTTCTTCTAGAGGTTTTTCAAACTCTTTGTAATTTATGACCCGTTCTTGAACAGGAAGTTTTTTAGGAGATTCTCTTTTAAACTCCAAAAATCCAGTAGGCTTACCCATGAACTACTACTCCTTCTTTTTTGGTTTCTTCTTTCATTTTTAATAGAGCTTTTTTGTAATCAATAGGAATCACCTTTATAAAACGTTCAATTTCATGATTCCAATTCTCTAGGATGGACTTTGCACGTGCCGAATTTGTATACTGCTTATGAAGAGTAATCAAATGAAGTAATTCATCAATTTCATTTGCATCTGTTAATCTTTCTAGCTCTACCATTTCCATATTTACACTATATTTAAATTGACCTCGTGGATCCCAAACGTAGGCAATTCCTCCACTCATTCCTGCTGCAAAATTTCGCCCTGTTTTTCCCAATACAACGGCAGTTCCATTTGTCATGTATTCACATCCATGATCCCCTACCCCTTCTACAATCAGTTTAGCTCCAGAATTTCTAACTGCAAACCTTTCTCCTGCCATTCCATTTATGAACGCAATTCCTCCCGTTGCTCCATAAAAACAAGTATTCCCTATAATAATGTTTTCAGCAGGATCATAAGCGGCATTCTCTGGAACTTGGATAATAAGTTTTCCCCCTGAAAGTCCTTTGCCTACATAGTCGTTTGCTTCTCCAATAAGTTTAAAAGTCACCCCCTTATTTAACCAAGCTCCAAAACTTTGTCCAGCAGTCCCACGAAAGGTAACTTGGATTGTATCTTCCGGAAGTCCTTCTTCTCCATATTTGCGAGCAATTTCTCCTGCAAGCATTCCTCCAACTGTACGATTTAAATTGGTAATTTTCATTTCAAAGCTTACTCTATGTTTCAAGTCTAAAGCAGCCCTAGATTTACGGATGATCTCATTATCCATTTGTTTTTCTAATTTATGGTTTTGATCTCTCACTCTGTAGAATTCAGTAGGGAAATAAGCTATAGGTTTTTTCAAGATTTTAGAAAAGTCCAAACCTCTGGCTTTCCAGTGGTTATGTGGTCGTTGAAATTTAATGTATTCTACCTGCCCTACCATTTCGTTAAAAGTTCTGAATCCAAGACTTGCCATAATTTCCCGCACTTCTGTTGCTACAAAGGTCATATAATTTACCAAATGTTCAGGCTTACCCATAAATTTTTCTCGTAGTCTGGGATCTTGGGTAGCAACTCCTACAGGGCAAGTGTTTAAATGACATTTTCGCATCATAATGCAACCAATTGAAACCAAAGCAGAGGTAGAAAATCCAAACTCCTCAGCTCCTAAAAGTGCTCCAATGACTACATCTCGTCCAGTGAGAAGTTTTCCATCTACAGCTAGATAAACTCTATCTCGAAGTCCATTTGCCACAAGAGTTTGGTGAGTTTCTGTAAGTCCAAGTTCCCAAGGAGTTCCTGCATAATGAATAGATGAAATTGGGCTAGCTCCTGTCCCCCCATCATGCCCTGCAATGAGTATATGATCTGCATGTGCTTTGGCAACACCTGCTGCGATCGTTCCTACTCCCACCTCTGAAACTAATTTTACACTAACTCTAGCTAGTGGGTTTACATTTTTTAAATCAAAAATAAGCTGTTTCAAATCTTCAATTGAATAAATGTCATGATGAGGTGGTGGAGAAATTAAAGTCACCCCTGGAGTGCTGTAGCGAAGTTTTGCGATATAATTATCTACTTTATGACCAGGCAACTGTCCTCCTTCTCCGGGTTTTGCTCCTTGTGCCATTTTAATTTGCAAATCATCAGCATTGACTAAATAATTAGCAGTAACTCCAAATCTAGCAGAGGCAACTTGCTTAATTGCTGAACGCATGCTATCTCCATTTTCCATTGTTTGAAATCGAATTGGATCTTCTCCTCCCTCTCCTGTATTCGATTTTGCTCCGAGTCGGTTCATAGCAATTGCTAAAGTTGTATGAGTTTCCCATGAAATAGAACCAAAACTCATTGCTCCTGTTTGAAATCTTTTTACAATATCTTCTGCGGGTTCTACTTCTTCAATAGGAATCGGTTTCGCTTTCTCTTCATTAAATTTAAAAAGGCTTCTTAACGTGATAAAGCGATCATTTTGATCATCCACAGTCTTTGAAAATTCTTTATACAATGCATAATCCCCTTTCCTCACTGCTGTCTGCAAACGATGAATAGTAATTGGATTAAATAAATGTGGGTCCCCTTCTTTTCTATAATAATGTAAACCACCCGGCTCTAGAGTTCCGGGATAAAATGTAGGATCGTAAGCGTTCATGTGGCGCACAACAGTCTCTTTTTCCAACATTTCTAAACTCAATCCTTCAATTCGAGTTGCAGTGCCAGTAAAATAATTATTTACAAGTTCAGAATCCAAACCGACTGCTTCAAAAATTTGTGCCCCACAATAAGACTGTAACGTTGAAATTCCCATCTTACTAAAAACTTTAAAAAGCCCCTTTCCTATTGCTTTTATAAAATTTTTCTTTGCAGTTTTAAAGTCTAGTTTTAGCATACCTTCCCGAATGAGATCAGCAATGGTTTCAAACGCAAGATAAGGATTGATAGCATTTGCACCATAACCACATAAAACAGCAAAATGAGAAACTTCTCTTGGCTCGCCTGATTCTAAGATGATTCCCGTTTTAGTTCTTAAACCTGCACGAATAAGATAGTGATGAAGTCCTGAAACAGCAAGCAAACTAGGAATTGCAGCCCGATCCTGACAAACACCTCTGTCAGTTAAAATAATCAAATTGTATCCTAAACGTACTGCATCTGCAGCTTTACTACAAACTTCATCCAAAGAGTTTCTCATATCATGTTTTTTGATTGGATCAAAAAGAATCTCAAAGGTTATTGATTTAAAATTTCCTTCACTGATCTGTTTAATTTTTTCAAGTTCCTCATTGCTAAGCACAGGATGCTCTAACTCAATTCGTTTACAATGCTCGGGTGATTCCGCTAAAAGATTCTGTTCAGGACCTATATAGGTTGTAAGTTCCATGACCAATTCTTCCCGAATAGGATCAATAGGTGGATTTGTAACCTGGGCAAAGTTTTGTTTAAAATATCGAAAAAGAGGTTGAGGTCTTTGGGATAGAATAGGAAGTGCAGCATCTTCTCCCATAGAACCTACAGGTTCTTCTCCTGCTTCTACCATAGGTTTTAAAATTGTATAAACATCTTCATTGGTATAACCAAATGCTCTCATCCTTTCTAAGATTGTTTCATGGTTAGGTTGTTTTACCGTCTCGGGAATGGGCAAATCCTTTAGGCGAATCATACCTTCTTCTACCCATTTTCGATAAGGCTTTTGAGTACTAATTTGTTTTTTGATTTCTTCATCATTTAGAATTTGTCCTTTTTGTAGATCAATGAGAAGCATTCTTCCAGGTCTAAGTCTATCTTGGCGAAGAATATTCTCAGGAGCAACGGGAATAGCTCCTGCCTCACTTCCAAAATAAATTTCATCATCTTTAGTTAGAACGTAACGCGCAGGACGAAGTCCATTTCTATCTAGAGTAGCTCCAATCACTTTTCCATCTGTAAATGCAATTGCAGCAGGACCATCCCAAGGTTCTAGTAAAGCCGCATGGTATTCATAGAAGGCACGAATATCGGGATCCATATCAGGGTTTTTGGACCATGCCTCTGGGATCATCATCATGATGGCATGAGGTAAACTTCTACCCCCCATAACAAGTAGCTCTAGAACAGTATCAAAAGTAGCAGTATCGCTTTGCCCCTCCATAATGATAGGAAGCATTCTCTTAAGTTCTTTTCCATAATAGGGAGATTCCATAACCATTTGTCTAGCAGCCATCCAATTGATATTACCACGTAACGTGTTAATTTCTCCGTTGTGTGCAATCATTCTATAAGGATGAGCTAAATCCCACGTAGGGAAGGTATTTGTAGAAAAGCGAGTATGAGTTAAACAAAAAGCACTTTCAATATCTGAATCACTTAAATCTTTATAAAAGGGTTTTAATTGTGCACCAAGTAACATTCCTTTATAAACAATAGTGCGCGAAGAAAAACTGGGAACATAATATTTACTTCTGTCTAATTTGAACTCCGAACGAATTCTTCTATCAATGACTCTACGAATTAAAAATAACTTTCTTTCAAAAGCATCTCCCTTGTCTGTATCTTTACTTTTTCCAATAAATACTTGTTTAAAATAAGGAAGAGTTTTGCGCGCAACGACTCCTGCATAATCTGGGTTTACGGGAACATCTCTAAATCCTAAGAAATGTTCTCCTTCATCTACAATAATTTTTTCTATAACATTTTCCAAACTCTCACGAATTTCTGTTTCTTGTGGTAAGAACAACACTCCTACTGCATACTCACCAACAGGAGGCAAGGAGAAAGGAACTACTTTTCGAAAGAATTTATCTGGAATTTGTATCATAATTCCAGCCCCATCTCCAGTTTTTGGATCGGCCCCTTCTGCGCCTCTATGCTCCAGGTTGCACATAAGTTTTAATCCTTTATCAATGGTATCTCTAGATTTAAGTCCCTTGATGTTAGCCACAAAGCCTACTCCACAAGAGTCCTTATCTAAACTTGGATCATAAAGTCCTTGTGGTTTAGGGTAGAAACTTTGAATTTGTTCGTACATTCTTTTCCTGCCTTTCGTTCTTTGAAACTTTCTAAAATATCCATATCTTAAAAAGGGATTTTTCTTGAAATATGTTTTTTTCGTTTCCCAATGAAAGATACACAAACTCTATTCTATGCAATTTCAATACCTAAAAGCTTTTAGTTTTTTAAACTTCGTCCATGGTTTATAATAAGAAATAATTTTTTATATCTTGAAAATTTTTAATTTAAACCAATGAGAGGATAAATCTTCTTTTCTTTAAATTTGGGTTTTTTTCAACATGGTAAGAGTACTTCCTAGCAATTTATGCACTCTCAAAAATGTAGTTGTTACTACAAAATTTGTTATAAAAGAATAAAAAATAACAAGAGAAAGCTCGACAAAGATTTATAAGATTGTTCATTTTTTATTGAAAAAAATCCCGTATAAAAAAAATTGGTTAATTAAAGGCTGCCTTAGCTCAATTGGTAGAGCAGCTGACTTGTAATCAGCAGGTTGGGGGTTCGATTCCCTTAGGCAGCTCACAATTTTAAAAAGTTTTTCATTTGTTTTCCTTAAAACGGGTAGGTACTCAAGCGGTCAACGAGAACAGACTGTAAATCTGTCGGCTTATGCCTTCGGAGGTTCGAATCCTCCC
>CALDSP010000222.1 GCA_937924465.1 uncultured Leptospiraceae bacterium | reverse complement strand
TCTATATAAAATTATTTCCATTAAAAAATTCTTTTAAAATAATGAAAAGCTTATAAAAATGCTATAAACAAAAGATACAAAAAGGACATCGAATCTTGATTCAACATAAAAAACCAATCAATTTATTCTTTTGTTTGATTTTTATCTTTTTTATAAACTTTTATTGTTTACAAATTCAAATAGAGGAAATGAAACCAAGTTTAGTTACTCGACTCAAATTGGGAGAGGGACTTAACAAAATTGAAATTCAAAAAGGGCATGTGCTTATGAACTTGCCATTTAAAATACCACTCAATGCAGATAGAGTTTATGTAGTAGACTATAAAAATTCTCTATTAAAAGTTTTCTTTAAAAATGGAGATTTAGATTTTATTATTGGAAACCCAAGGCAAGATTCTCGCAATCTCAAAGTTTTTCCACTCAAACTCAACCAACTTGGACACATTGCAGTAAATGAAGCAAGTGAAATATTTGTGCAAAGTTTTCCTGTTGTAAAAACAGAAAATAAGGTTGAAACCATTGACCCTTTTAATTCTTTATCTGGAACCTTTCATTTAGAAGAACCAAAAATTCTGCCTTCCTATGTGCTTTATATTCCTCCAAGCAATAAAGAGATAGAAATTTATGGGATTTCTGGAAAAAATTCAGAGCCATTTCAATTCATTGAAAATCTTTATGCAGGTGAGAAAGAAAAATTTTTTGTCATTCATAAACTTTCTGAAAACTTAGTTTTATCTTATTTCTTCAAAGGAAAATTAAAAGGAAAAATAGAAGAAAAAGATTTATTATCTTTTTTTACTAAAGAATCCTCTAAGTATAAAATTAACCTAGACTCCATCTTGCCTGATAAAACAGGAAACTATGCTTTAATTATGTTGAGCTTTTTAAATAAAGAAGATGGGCGTTTTAAATTCCGCAGGATTTATCGTTATAAATACAATGATCCTAAACCAGACGTCTTATTAAAAGAGTTTCAAAATCCTAAAGAAATTCTTTTCGGTAGCAAACAATCCAAAGCATTTATTACTTTAGAAATAGAAGAAGGTGGAAATTCACTTCGATTACTAATGCATGATAGTTTAGGAAATCATATTGCAAACAAAAGAATTCGTTTAGATCCTCCAAGATCAAAATGGAGAGAATTATATCAAGACTTCAACGATAGTTTTTATTCCTTAAAACTAGATGCAGGATATTTGGAGCTTTATGAATGGAAATAAAAAAATTTTTATTTAATAATTTTGAAAGCAAAAACTTAGATCAGTTTACAATTCAAAAAATAGGAATCTCTGGAAAAATTTTAATGGGAATGGCTTCAGAGTCCGTATTCACAATTTATAAAAAAGAAATCAAAAAAAGAGAAATCCTTATTTTGTGTGGTAAGGGTAATAATGGGGGAGATGGGATTGCTTTGGGAATTTTATTTTTTTGTTTTGGAAAAAAAGTAAAAATCTTTTTTCATTCGGGAAATCATTCAGAGGAATATAAATTTTATTTAGAAAAAGCAAAATTATTAAACATAGAAATTTTTGATTTACAAAAATTTTTAGAATTCAAAGAAAATTGGAACAATTTATTTTTAATCGATTGTTTGCTTGGTACTGGATTCCAACCTCCTCTTTCAGAACTATACAAAACAGTTATTGAAAAAGTAAATCTAATCAAACAAGAAACTCCTAGTTTAAAAATTCTTTCCATTGATGCTCTTTCAGGATTCTCTCTCTTAGATTCTAAAGCCTTTATAAAAGCAGATTTTTTAGCAGAAATTGGAGTCAAAAAGCTAGACAATATCTATGCAAAAAATTATTGCAAAGACTATACTTTTCATCCTATTGCCTTTCCGATCTCTAGTTTTCTTAAAGAATTTCCTACTAAAAACTTTCTTTTAAAAAAAGTTTCCAAGAAAACAATCAAACAAATCTCTCAAAGAAAATTTGATTCTCATAAGTATAGCAATGGTTTTAGTTTATTGATTGGTGGATCTGAAGGAATGAGTGGAGCAATTCTTCTTGCACAAAAAGCCTTTCATGTTGCAGGAGGAGGTTTTTCTAAAGTTCTTACACCTTCCGAAAAAACCATTCAAATTGGCTTAAGAAAAAATCCTTCTTTTATGTATGAAAAAATAAATGAAAACTTTTTCAATGATGCTCTTATAAAAAAAGTAACTAGTGTTGTAATTGGTCCGGGTTTGAATTTCTCTGAATTTCCTTTTTCTTTAGATTTATTTTTAAAGCTAGATAAATATATAGTTGTAGATGCCGGAGGTTTACAACTTATAAAAAGAAAAACGTTGAGCGACAAATTTCTACTTACTCCTCATAGAGGAGAGTTCCAAAACCTAATTGAAAACTCTCCTAACAACGAAGAAACTTGGCATAAGGAGCTCAAAAATTATGTGCTTGAGTACAAATGCAACGTACTGCTAAAAGGACATGTTAGTATTTTAACCCTTTCAAATGGAGACATGTATTTTTTCCCTTACTCCAATCCTAAGCTCTCTGTTATGGGAACGGGTGATTTGCTTTGTGGTCTTTTGGCTTATTTTTTACATAAACTAGGTTCTGTTGTAGAGGGGGTTCAATTTGCTCTTAGTTTTTTACATTTGTCTAAAAAAATAAAATCTCATTTTCCAAGTGCTTATGAAATTGCAAAATTTTTAGAGGAGATTTAAATGTCAAAGTACTATTCTAGAAATCCAGAAGAGTTTCAAAAATATCTAACAAATCTAAAAGCTGACAATAAGAAAAAAAATTGGAGAAATTTAATTTATTTTATTGATTTAGCTTTACTTATGCTTGTCTTCTTTATGATTTCTAAACTTATCAATCCCGCACTTGACGTAAATCTAAAAAGCTCAACAAAAGAACAAGTCAATGGTTTAGAAATATATTTTACAAAGTCAAATCAAACTGAAAAAGACATAGTAACTTATTTCTTATTCCTAAAAAATCTTACCAGTAACTCAACAAACTTTCCAGAAGTAACGGCTGAATTTACTATCCAAAATGAACTAGGAAATTTATGTTATAAGAAAGAACTTACTTTTTCTCAAAAAATGATTTCACCCAACGTAATTGATTTTATTTCTTTTGTAATTCCTAAAATTTCTAGAGAAAACTTAAGTCCAGAATGCAAATCACTTTATAAAAAACCTCCTTTTCCAAAAACAATCGATACTATATTTGATTTTTCTAAAAAATATAGATTTGATTCTTATTTAAAACTACAAGGAGAGATTAATAAAGAATTAATTATGACAGATGACTATTGGAGATAAAAAGTTTTTCATGTATAATATTCAATAATTTTTTTTTGACCATTGATGGATCATAGTTTTTTTCCACGTATTCTTTTCCGTTTTGTCCCATTTGATTTAGAATAGAAAAATTTTTATATAAAAATTCTAAACAAGAAATAAAACCTTCCTTATCAAAATAAAAGAGTCCTCCATTACTCCGAATGCAGTGATTTTTAAGCACTTCAGAATTTCCATTTACAAGAACTGGTTTGGAGCAAAGCCAAGCCTCCATAATTGCAATTGAAAAACTTTCATATTGGGAAGGATTTACAATCAATTGTGAACCTGCAATTAAACTTAGTTTTTTTTCTTCACTTACAAATCCAAGATTTTGAATAAAAGCATATTTTTTATGAAGAGAGCCTTTTCCAACAAAAATCAAATTCCAACTGCTTTTTGAAACATTTTTCCATTCTAAAAAGTATTGAATGAGTTCCTCAACCCCTTTGCCTTTGTCTATTCTTCCAATGTATAAAATATAAGGAACATAGTGAGAATAAGGATTTGGAATTTTTTTAATAGGTGAAAGATTCATACCTACAATCCTAAAATTTTTAGGAGAGTAACCAAAAATTTTCTCATAAAGCTTTTTTTCTTCTAAAACATTAAAACAATAAAAAATTTCATTTGTATAAATTTTTTTAAATTGTGGGAAATAAGCAACTGCTTCATCATGTAAGGTCAAAATACAAACCACTTTTTCTTTTATATAAGGAATACTCTTGACAATAGGATAATACAAATAAGTAAAACAAAAAAAGAGATCATAATTTTGCTGGTTGTTCTTTACAAATTCTACTAAGTCCGGAGAATAAGGGCCTTGAGCCACTAACCAATTTTCAAACTCTATGTCTTTTAAATGAGTTTGCTTTTGAATTGCAGAATGATTTACAAAAGAAAAAAAAATACTTCTTTGTTTTTTAATAGGAAATCTGTGAACTTTTAGGTTTTTCTCATAAGTAGTTCCAACTGGAAATTGATTTTTCCATGTTCTATAATCTATTGCTGTAGTTGTTATAATATCAATTTCAAAGTCTTCTGCAAGTAACTCTGCAAATTCTCTTGCATGTCGCTCTGCTCCTCCATAAGTTTGAGTTGAAAAAATAGGAGTTACAAAAGCAAGTTTAAGCATTTTGTTTTGGAAATAAATTTTTAGCATTATTACGAAGAAAGGTTTCTTGTTCTACAATTAGCTCTTTATCAAATCCCATTTTTTCTAAAACCACTGAAAAAATTTGAATAGAAGACTCAAACTCTTCTGTGATCACTACATCTGCTCCAAGTCGAGTAATTGCCTCTGTATTGTTTAAAAAACGAGTTCTCACAATCAAAAAAATATGTGGAAGTCTTTTTTTGATAAGGGAAGTTGTCTCTCGAACGGCTTTTTCATCAGAAATAGAAATGACTACAACTTTAGCAAATTCTATATGAAGTTTAATCAAGGTTTGCCAATCAGTGCAATCTCCATACTCAATGGGAATGCCTTTTGCTTTAGCTTCCTTTACAGCTTGGAAATTTAATTCTAAAACTTTATAGGGGATATTTGCCGCACTTAAAACAGAACTCACATTTTTTCCAATAACTCCATATCCCAAAATCACTACTTCGGGGTGAGAATCCATAATTACGTTGGGTGCAAAATGTTCTTGATTGAGAAATTTTTGGAGAGGTATAAATTCAAATGCAGGAGCGGCTCTGTTTGCAATTTGAGGAGCTAAGGCAATCATAGCAGGAGCCAAAATCATAGTGATTACCATACTGGTAATGATCACTTGAAAGTTTTGATCATTTATAAGATTATTCTTTAAAGCAGAAGATGCTAAAATAAATGAAAACTCTCCTACTTGTGCAAGTACCATTCCTGACATAATACTAATCTTAGTATGAAATCCAAGTAGTAAAATAATTGCAGATATAATAGCCCCCTTTACTAAGATAACTCCAAAAGACATAAGCAAATAATGAAAAATTAAATCTAAATTAATTTGTATTAGCAATCCTAAAGACATAAAAAAAATTCCAAGCAAGGCATCGCGAAGTGGTTCAATAGAATGAGCAATTTTATGGCTTTCATCATAGCCTGCAATAATAACTCCCGCCAGGAAAGCCCCCAACGCTAAAGATAAACCAACCATGTGACTCAAATAAGCTGAACCAAAACATAAAATAAGACCACCAAACACCCACGTTTCTTTAGCACTTGTTTGAGAAATAAACTTCAAAAATATAGGAATTAGAAATTTAAATCCACCAAATAAACTGATTCCAAAGAGAATCATAAAAGCTATTTCTTTAAAGATCAAATAACTTGACTGTGAGGTTTGAGGACTAAGTAAATTTGTAATAACCATAAGAGGAACAATTGCTATATCTTGAAAAATAAGAATCCCTAGTGCTATTTTTCCATGGCTTGTTGCAAGCTCCCCTCTATCTTTTAGAATTTTTAAACATATAGGAGTGCTGCTTACCGCAAAAACTATTCCATAAAAAATAGCTTTGTTTAATGGAATTTGATAAGTGAGCAAAGGAGATAAAAAATATGCAATAAGACCAAGAACAAAAATAGTGAGTAGAACTTGTAAACCTCCACCCCAAAATACAATAGCTTTTAATTTTCTTAACTCTTCAAAAGAAAATTCTAATCCTATTGTAAATAAAAGAATTACAACTCCAAGCTCTGAAAGAGTTAAAATCAGTTTTGTATCAGTAATTAGCTCCAATCCACTTTGACCTACTAAAATTCCCGTAGAAATCATTCCAATTACGGAGGGAATTTTAAACCTTTGAAAAAGAACTGTAATAAAAATTGAAACAAAACTAATTAGAATGAGGTCTTTTAAAAATCCTAGTTCATGCATAATAAAAAAAGTCCAAAATAATTTCTAAAACCATAAACAAAATTTGCTAAAATAATACAAATCTAAATTAAACTTATTGATTGAGAACTAGCTTTAAATATTGCCCTGTGTAGGATTCTTTTACTTTTATAACTTCTTCAGGTGTGCCTAGTGCAATCACTCGTCCCCCCTCTTCCCCACCTTCTGGTCCCATATCAATGATATAATCAGCCGATTTAATAATATCTAAGTTATGTTCAATTACAACTACTGTATTTCCTTTTTCTACTAAACTTTGAAGAACTTGCAACAATTTATTTACATCATGAAAATGAAGTCCAGTAGTTGGTTCATCTAAAATATAAAGGGTACGTCCTGTCGCTCGACGAGAAAGCTCAGTGGCAAGTTTAATTCTTTGGGCTTCTCCTCCAGAAAAAGTAGTTGCAGCTTGTCCAAGTTTGATATAATCCAAACCAACATCAATCAATGTTTCTAATTTTCTTTTTACAGAAGGAATATTCTCAAAAAATAGATTTGCCTCTTCTACACTCATTTCTAAAACTTCATAAATATTTTTTCCTTTGTATCGAACTTCTAAGGTTTCTTGGTTATAACGCTTTCCTTTACAAACGTCGCACGTAACGTAAACATCTGGCAAAAAATGCATTTCTATTTTTAAAATTCCATCTCCCTCACATGTCTCACAACGTCCACCTGCTACATTAAAACTAAAACGGCCGGGGTTATATCCACGAAGTTTGGCTTCCTCTGTATTTGCAAATAGCTCACGAATTGGAGTAAAAAGTCCAGTATAAGTAGCAGGATTTGAGCGCGGTGTTCTTCCAATTGGGGATTGATCTATGTCAATGACTTTATCAATATGTTTGATTCCTTCAATCTTTTTATGTTTACCAGCTACAAGTTTCGCATTGTGAAGTTTATGAGCTAACTGTTTATATAAAATTTCATTAATTAAAGTAGACTTTCCACTTCCAGAAACCCCGGTCACTACAGTTAATGTCCCCAAAGGAATAGAAACATCTATATTTTTTAAGTTATTTTCTCTAGCACCTATAATTTGAATGAAGTTTCCATTTCCTTTTCTGCGCTTTTGAGGAATGGGAATCTTTAATTTTCGAGATAAATACTTTCCTGTTAAAGAGTCGGGATGATTTTTTATATCTTTAGGCGTTCCTTGAGCCACCACATTTCCTCCATGGATTCCTGCACCGGGTCCTATGTCTACAATCCAATCTGCTTCTAGAATGGTTTCTTCATCATGCTCTATAACAATCACTGTATTTCCTAAGTTACGTAAGTCTTTTAGTGTATGAAGTAATTTAGTATTATCTCGCTGATGAAGTCCTATAGATGGCTCATCTAATACATACAACACTCCCATAAGTTTAGAACCTATTTGAGAAGCTAAACGAATTCTTTGAGATTCTCCTCCCGAAAGTGTACTTGCACTTCTCTCTAAAGTTAAATAACCTACTCCTACATCATGTAAAAATTTAAGACGTTGGGTGATCTCTTTTAAAATTGGCTTAGCAATTACTTCTTCTGCACCTTCTAATTTTAAACTTTTAGAAAATTCAAGAGACTTGGAAATAGACAAAGAGGTAAATTCATGAATACCTAGTCCTCCTACTTTCACAGAAAGACTTTCTGGTCTTAAACGTTTTCCATTACAAGCATGGCATGGATGTTGTGTCATAAAAGACTCAAACCATTGTCGCATAGAATCACTTTTGGTTTCTTTGTAACGACGTTTTAAATTTGGAATCACTCCTTCAAACTCTCGACTAAACTCAAAATGAGAACTCTCTTTTCTAAAGTCATAATCAATTTTAATATTCTTATCTCCATAAAGAATAATTTTTTGTATTTTCTCTGGAAGTTCTTTCCATGGAGTATTGATATTAAATCCTAAAGTTTTAGCAAGAGCTGAAATGGTAGCCATATACCAATAACTTTGAGTTTTTCCCCAAACCTCAAAACAACCTTCTGCTAAAGATAAATCGGGATTGCTTACTACAAGCTCTTCATCAAATTCTAAAAGTGAACCAATTCCGTCACAAGTAGGACAAGCTCCATAAGGAGAATTAAATGAAAACAAACGTGGCTCAAGTTCTGGAATAGAAACATCTACACAAATAGGACAAGACAACTTACTTGAAAAAAGAGTATCTTTTTGGAAATCGTTGATTATAACTGTTCCATCTCCATATTTAATAGCAGTCTCGATTGAATCCGTTAGGCGCGTACGAATTCCTTCTTTTAAAACAATTCTATCTACTACAATTTCAATGCTTGACTTAATATTTTTTTTAAGAGATATTTCTTCATCAAGTGATAAGACTTCTCCATTGACTCGAACTCTAGTGAATCCTTCTTTCTTGAGCTTTGCAAAAATTTCTTTATGTTCTCCTTTTTGAGAACGAACGATAGGAGAAAGAATTTGTAATTTACTCTCAAAAGGAAAAGCAAGAACTCTCTCTACAATTTGATCAACAGAAAGACTTGCAATTAAAGTACCACACTTGGGACAATGAGGCTTTCCTACTCTTGCATAAAGCAAACGTAAATAATCATAAATTTCTGTAACTGTTCCAACTGTAGAACGAGGATTCCTGTGAGTAGTTTTTTGTTCAATGGAGATAGCTGGACTTAAACCCTCAATTAAATCTACATCGGGTTTGTCCATTTGTCCTAAAAATTGTCGTGCATAACTAGACAAACTTTCCACGTAACGTCTTTGTCCTTCTGCATAAATAGTATCAAAAGCAAGAGAAGACTTACCCGATCCAGAAAGTCCTGTAATTACAACTAATTTTTCTCTTGGAATATCTAAATTTATATTTTTTAGATTGTGAGCTCTTGCTCCGCGAATTCTTATTTGAGACTGCATTTTGGATTCCAAAATGTTTATTTTAAATTTTTCGTCTAGTGAATAAAAGGACTGAAGTATTATAAATCTTAACTTGAAAAAAAGAAAAATTTTTGAAATTTTAATTGCTAATTCTTATAGAAAACTTAAGATAGTGTGAAGTTTTCGAACTTGAAAACTCCTAAAAAAGATTTATGAATACAAGCACAAAAAATATCCAAAAACAAAAGATTTTGGATGAAACAATTAGTCTAGACTATCAAAACGGAGAGATAGTTCTTTCCGAAGGGGATTTTCCCAACAAAACCATGTATTTACTTTTAGGAGGAAAGCTCAAGGTCTATAAAACAAGAAACAATAAACTAGAAGAAATTGGAGACATTCACGAAGGTGAATTTTTTGGAGAAATTGCTTTAATTTCAGATCAGCCTAGAACCGCCACTGTAAAAGTAGTTTCTGAAAATGCAAAGATTCTTCAATTTACAAAAGATAGTTTTATCCAACATTCTAAAAATAACCCTGCCCTTGTTTTTTCTATTTTAAAAGCAGCTGTAGCTCGAATTTTTAGAGCAGAAACTCATTTTGAAAAATTATTAAAACTTTCTCAAAACTTTTCTACTGAATTAATTATTAAGCTAAACCAGCACAAAGCAAAAATTACTAATCCAAAAGTTAAAGAATATCTTTCTCTCTTTAAACCTGTGCATTATAACAAAGGAGATAAAATTCTTGCAGAAGGCACCTTGCCTTTAGGATACATGTATTATGTTTTAGAAGGAGATATTCGAGCTGTTAAAAACATAAATGGAAAAACATGTTATATTAACCATTATGAAAAAGATTGTTTATTTGGAGAAATTTCTTTCTTTAGTGAAATGAAAAGTTTAGCTTCTTACTATGCAACTCAAGATTCTTATTTAATTTATATAGATAAAAAAATTTTTTATAAAATCTTAGAAATTCATCCCGAGTTTATTTTTGAAGAACTGCGCGGATTTATTTGGAAACTCATCAATACAGAAAAAGCAAACGGGCTTTTACAAAATCAACTAGAAAACAAATCCGTTGAAAGTGATATAAGAATTTATAAAAAAGGTGATGTTATTTTAAAGGAAGGTGATCTCTCTAATGAAACCATGTATTATGTTTTAAGGGGAGAACTAAACGTTTATAAAAATCGAGGTAGTAATTTAGAACTCATTAATTTACTTACTAAAGGAGATTTTTTTGGAGAACTTTCTTTAATTTCCAACCAACCAAGAACTGCAACCATTGAAGTAAAATCCGAGACTGCTGAGTTAGTTTTATTTAGTAAAAAGAAATTTATTGAGCAAACTAAGAAAAATCCTAATTTAATGATGTCCATTTTAAAAGCAACAATAGCTCGTCTTTTAAAGGCAGAGACTTCTCTAAGTAAAATGATTTTAAGAATGCCTAATTTAGAAACAGATTTACAAATTCGCTTAGATCAAAGTCGAGTTGAAAATATCAATATTTTTCGTTATGTAAACAATGTTTATACAAGTATGCTTTTAAAAGGAGAAAAAGTTTACGGTGAAAATGATCCTTCAAATGGTTGTATGTACTTTTTACTAGAAGGTCAGTTGAGTGTTCAAAAAAAGATAAATAAACGCACTTATAAAATCACCACTTTAGAGAAGGGAGATTTTTTTGGAGAAGTTTCAATTGTAAGCAATCTTCCACGCCATTATAATATTATTGTACAATCAGAGCGAGCTAAAGTTGCATCTATTGATATGAAGATCTTATCAAGAATAATTCACTTAAATCCTGCTTTGCTTTTAAGTATACTTAGAACAGTGATTTGGAAACTTATTATTATTGAAAATGCAGTTACTAAATTGAACATACAATATGAAATTTATGAAAACAAATTGAAATATGGAAATTCAAAATTCTAAATGAGAAGTAAGCACTGGGAGCAAGCTCCCAATGTTTTACCAACGATAGTGAGAAAAAGCTTTGTTCGCTTCCGCCATTTTGCGAATGTCTTCTTTCTTTTTAATGGCTGCACCTGTATTTTTATGGGCATCCATAATTTCACCTGCAAGTTTTTGACTCATGGACTTTTCGTTTCTTTCCCTAGCATAACGTATGAGCCATTTTACTCCTAAAGCTAGTCTTCTTTCTGGTCGAACTTCCACAGGAACTTGGTAGGTAACTCCTCCCACACGACGAGACTTTACTTCTACTTCAGGTTTTACATTGTTAAGAGCTTCTGTGAAAATTACATAAGGATCGGAATTGGTCTTTTTTTGGATGGTTTCTAGAGCAGAATAAAAAATTCTTTCTGCCACTGTTTTTTTCCCATTCTTCATTATATTGTTAATGAATTTTGTGACCACTGGATCTTTATATTTTGCGTCTGGAACCATTGGTCTTTGTTCAACTTTTCCTCTTCTTCTAGACATATTTTTCCTCTTTATGCTTTTGGACGTTTAGCACCATATTTAGAGCGGCCATTTCTTCGTTTGTCCACTCCTAATGTATCTAAAGTGCCACGTATAATATGATAACGAACACCAGGTAAATCCTTTACCCTTCCCCCTCTAATTAGAACAACATTGTGTTCTTGTAAATTGTGACCTTCTCCTGGAATATAAGCTGTCACTTCAATTCCATGACTCAACCTGACCCTTGCAACCTTTCTCAATGCCGAGTTTGGTTTTTTGGGAGTGAAAGTCATTACCCGCGTACACACTCCACGCCTTTGTGGACAAGCTTTGAGAGCTGGAGATTTTGTTTTCCTTCGTTGTTTTTCTCTACCGTGTCGAATTAGCTGATTGATTGTAGGCATTCTTTTCCCTTATATTTATAAATAATTCCATATTAGTCAAATTTTTTAATTTTGATTTTTTGTAAAGATATTTTAAATAAAATAACATTTATTCTTCCTCTTCCGAGTAATCCTCATCATAGTAGTCATCTTCTTCATCTTCAAAAAGTTCATCCTCCAAGTTTTTACGGGGAGATTTAGATTCTTCATAATCTTCTGGAAGTTCCTCCCCTAAATCATCCTCATCTTCAGAATCATCATATTCCATATCCATTTTATCAACCACTTGTATGGCGGCTGTATTGTGTTCTGTATCTGTAAGATAACTTGGCTCATCCATAAATTCTTCTTCTTTATCTAAGTCACCGTAATAGTCTTTATAAACATCTATATTTAAATAGCGTCTCATTCCTGTTCCAGCTGGAATCATATGTCCTATAATAACATTCTCTTTGAGACCTAAAAGTTTATCTGTTTTACCTTTAATTGCGGCATCAGTAAGAACTTTTGTTGTTTCCTGAAAAGAAGCCGCCGAGAAGAAAGAATCTGTATTTAAAGAGGCTTTTGTTAAACCTAAAAGAATTGGCTCTGCTTGAGCAGGATTTCCTCCTTCTGCCTCTACCCTTTTATTCTCATCTTTAAATGCAAACTTATCAACTTGTTGTTGAGCGACAAAGGAGGTATCTCCACTATCGGTAATGACAACTTTTTTAAGCATCTGACGCACAACGATCTCAATGTGCTTGTCATTGATGTGTACGCCTTGTAATCTATAAACTTCTTGTACTTCTTTTACTAAATATAGATGAAGAGCATCTAAACCTAGATATTTTAAAATATCATGTGGGTCCAAATTCCCATCATCCAGTTGATCTCCTTTTTTTACATAGTCTCCATTTTGTACGCGAAGTTGTTTGTTTAATGGAATAGCTACCTTTATAAGTTCTTCTCCGTTGTCGGGTTCAATCCATATAATCCTTTTCTCTTTAACAATTTCCCCTTTATCAACAATTTTTCCACTCACTTCTGCAAGAGTTGCTGCATCTTTAGGTCTTCTAGCTTCAAATAATTCATCCACTCTTGGAAGACCTCCTGTAATATCCCTTGTTTTTTCTGCAATAGCTGGGATTTTATACAGTACGGAAGCAGCCTTAACCTTATCTCCAGACTTTACAGAAAGAACTGCATCTACAGGAAGAGGATATTCTTCTGTTTGATCTTCTCCCGTAAGAAGAAGTTTTGGATTGAGTTTTTCTCTTTTTTGTTCAATCACTTTGAAAGTAACATTTCCGGTTTTTTGATCTTCATCTCTTCTGAGATTCTTTCCGACCTCTAAATCTATCCACGTAACGATTCCATCAAAGTCAGCAATAATTAAATCATTGTAAGGATCAAACTCTCCTAAAGGTTTATAAGCAGGAACAACATCTCCTTCCTTTACGAATAAAGTAGTTCCAATCTTCGTTGGGATAATGGTTTCTGCACCCAAAATTCTAAATCGGTCCCCGTGGATTTCTACAACCCCTGATACGTCGGCATAAAGCATTTCTCCATTTGTTTTATTAGCAATTACTTGACCTTTATCTACTTCAACTCCATGTTCTACTCGTAAATTATTTAATTCCGAAAGAGGATAGTCTTGGATAAGATTTTGAACCACAATAGATCCTCTTCTAGAAAAAACTATTTTACCTTGAGCTGTTGTAATTCTTTTTCCACTAATAGACTTCACATAAGAATTATAAGGAACCTTATACTCCCTTTCCTTTACTTTAGAAGAAGCCGCCCCTCCTACGTGAAAGGTTCGCATGGTAAGCTGAGTTCCAGGCTGTCCAATAGACTGCGCTGCAATTGTTCCTACAGCTTCTCCGATTTCCACTGGCACGAGACGAGCCATATCCATACCATAACATTTTGAACAAATTCCATGCTTGGACTCACAAGTGAGGGGAGAACGAACTTTTACTTTTGTATAACCTAGATTTTCTATCCTTTGACCTATTCCGCGAACGACTAAAGTGTCTCTTGGGTAGACCACTTGTTCTGTTACCGGATCAATAATATCTTCAGCCAAATAACGACCAAAAATTCTATCTGCCAAAGATACGATTGTATTTTCGCCTTCTTTAACTACACTGAGAGTAATGCTTTGATCGGTGCCACAATCCTCTTCAGAAATGATTACATCTTGAGATATATCTACAAGACGTCTTGTAAGATAACCCGCATCTGCTGTTTTTAAAGCAGTATCGGAAAGACCTTTTCTCGCACCATGAGTAGAAATAAAAAACTCCAAAATTCCCAAGCCTTCTCGGAAGTTAGAACGAATTGCAAGTTCAATAATTTCTCCCGATGGTTTTGCCATAAGTCCACGCATTCCCGCCAACTGACGTATCTGTTGTTTATTCCCTCTTGCCCCGGAAGCACTCATCACATAGACTGGATTAAATCCGTCTTGATCTTTCTCTAACTCTTTGAACATGCTTTCTGTAATTTTATCGTTTGTCTTTGTCCATATATCAATAATTTTTTGACGTCTTTCTTCATCCGTAATAATTCCTTTTCTATACTCCATATCTGCTTTTTCCACTTCCTTGCTAGCTTCAGCAACTAACGAAGCTTTTATTGGAGAGCCCTTAATGTCATGAATAGAAATGGTAGGTGCAAACTTAGTAGCATACTTATAACCAAGTTTTTTGATTTCATCAAGCATTATGACTGTAGGACCTGGTCCGAAAGTATCATATACTTCTGCTATGATTTTATTTGTTTCTTTGTCACCCAACGTCCTGTTAACAAAAGTATACCCTTGTGGTAAAGCAGTATTAAAAATAACTCTACCCGGAGTTGTTTCAATAATCTTGCCTTGATGAAGAACACTAATCTTAGAGCGAATTTCTAAATAACCCGATTCAATAGCATAAAGAATTTCTTCTAAACCACTATAAAACTTACCACTTCCTAAACCGTTTTTGAGCTCACTCGTCAAATAATAAATTCCAAGAACTATATCCTGTGTGGGTCCGCAAATAGGATGTCCATTTGCCGGATTCAAAATATTGTGAGGAGAAAGCATAAGCATCCATGTTTCTAATTGAGCTTTAGGAGAGAGTGGAACGTGAATTGCCATTTGATCTCCATCAAAGTCTGCGTTAAAAGCATGACAAACTAAAGGATGCAACCGAATAGCCTTTCCATCAACTAAAACAGGCAAGAAAGCCTGAATCCCTAAGCGGTGTAAAGTTGGAGCACGGTTTAAAAGAACAGGATGCTCTTTTACAACTGCTTCCAATGCTTCAAATACATCCTTGTCTTCTTGGGCTATTTTCTTTTTAGCACTTTTGATATTTGGAGCTAATTCTAAGTCAACCAATCTTTTCATAATAAATGGTTTAAAGAGCTCCAAAGCCATTTTCTTAGGCAGTCCCATTTGGTGAAATTTGAGCTCGGGTCCTACTACAATCACGGAACGTCCAGAATAATCTACGCGTTTTCCTAAAAGGTTTTGTCGAAATCGACCTTGTTTTCCTTTCAACATGTCAGAAATAGATTTTAGAGGTCGATTTCCTTTTCCCTTTACAGTTCGTTTTTTACGCGAATTATCAAAAAGAGCATCTACTGCTTCTTGGAGCATTCGTTTTTCATTTCGAACAATAATTTCTGGAGCCTTAAGAGCAAGTAAACGTTTGAGGCGATTGTTTCGGTTGATAACTCTTCTGTATAGATCGTTTAAATCGGAGGTAGCAAACCTGCCTCCATCTAATTGTACCATAGGACGAAGTTCAGGAGGAATAACAGGAATTACGTCCAAGATCATCCACTCGGGGCGGTTTCCAGAGTCTCGAAAAGCCTCTAGAACTTCTAGACGTTTTACAAGACGTTTGTCTGTAATTTTTTTGTCTTGAATTTTTTGGCGCATAGCCCTTGCTTCTGCTTCTACATCAATCCGAGACAGAAGTTCTTTGATAGCATCTGCCCCAATCCCTGCCACAAATTTGTCTCCATATTCATCTAGGTAAGAATGATATTCTTCTTCATCTAAGAGCTCACCCCTCATTCTACCCGAGTCAGCAGGTTCTATAATTACATATTTTTCGAAGTAAAGAATGGACTTAAGAGCGTTGACGGTTAAATCCAAGAGAAGACCCATTCTAGAAGGCACAGAACGATAATACCAAATATGAGAAACAGGTGCTGCAAGTTCAATGTGCCCCATCCTTTCTCTACGAACCTTTGAATGAGTGACCTCTACCCCACACTTATCGCATGTTACACCTTTGTAGCGAATAGATTTAAATTTTCCACAATAGCATTCCCAATCTTTTGTAGTTCCAAAAATCTTTTCACAGAAAGACCGTCCCTTTCAGGTTTCAGAGTACGATAGTTGATAGTCTCTGGTTTTTTTACCTCTCCATAGGACCACTCTTTAATTCTTTCTGGAGATGCAATTCGAATTGTAATGGATTCAAAAGTTGTGTAGTTTCTCATTATACGTTCTCTATAGATTCAAATTTTATTCTTTTTTTACTTCTGGAATACTCATCCTCATAATCCGCAATGTCTACAATTTCTCCATCCGAATTGGTAATGATAATATCCAGAGCCAAACCCCTCAATTCTTGAACCAAAACATTGAATGATTCAGGTATACCCGGTTTTATAGAATGAATTCCTTTCACTATAGCTTCATAAATTCTAGCTCTACCTAACATGTCATCGGACTTGATAGTCAATAATTCTTGTAATGTATGGCTTGCTCCGTAAGCCTCTAGTGCCCAAACTTCCATTTCTCCTAACCTCTGTCCTCCAAACTGTGCCTTTCCTCCGAGTGGCTGCTGAGTTACAAGCGAATAAGGACCTGTAGAACGAGCATGCATTTTGTCATCAACTAAATGACCCAATTTTAGCATATAAATATAACCACAAAAAACCTTGTTTATAAAAGGCTCTCCCGTTTTTCCATCGAATAAGCGAAACTTGGAATCCAAGGGAAGTCCCGCTTCTTTGCTATACTTTTCAATGTCTTCTTCTTTTGCCCCATCAAAAACGGGAGTTTCAAAATGAATTCCCAATTTTTTCCCAATAAAACCTAGTTGAGTTTCAAAAATCTGCCCTAAATTCATCCTAGAGGGAACTCCAAGAGGATTTAGAACAATATCTAGAATAGTTCCATCTTCCATGAAAGGCATATCTTCTTCTGGAACAATTTTAGCAACTACTCCTTTGTTTCCATGCCTACCTGCCATTTTATCACCAACTACAAGTTTCCGTTTTCTTGCTACATAGACTTTAACCAATTCCTCTACTCCAGCTGGAAGTTCATGCCCTTGTTCCCTAGAAAAGCGCTTTACATCAATTACAATTCCTTCCGAACCATTCGGAAGTCTCAAAGAAGAGTCCCTTACTTCTCTTGCTTTTTCTCCAAAGATAGAATGAAGAAGTTTGTATTCTGGAGTGAGATCGGTTTCAGTCTTTGGAGTCACCATACCAACAAGGATATCCCCTGCTCTCACTTCTGCTCCAACCCGAATGACACCTGTTTCGTCTAAATCTCGAAAGGCTTTGTCAGAAAGATTAGGAATGTCTCTTGTAATTTGCTCTGGACCCAATTTTGTTTCTCTTGCTTGGATTTGGAATTCTTCAATGTGAATAGAAGTAAAAATATCATCTTTTACAACCCGTTCACTAATTACAATTGCATCTTCAAAATTGTACCCATCCCAAGGCATAAAACCAACAAGCACATTTCTTCCAAGAGCAAGGTAACCTCTGTCAATGGCTGGACCATCGGCAAGAATTGTACCCTTTGTAATGATATTCCCATTTTCATCCAATTTTTCTCCAATTACTATTTGACCTGCTATAGTGGTTCCTTTCGAAACTGTAGAGCCTTCTTTCACAAGGGGAGCAAATTCTACATCCCCATAACGCAAAGAATAAATTTCTTCCCCTTCGGCATGAGTCAGAACAATTTTATCTTTTGTAATGCTGGTGATTTTCCCATCATGCTCGCACATGATCACTCGAACTATAGGCTTTTGATTAAAACATGAATTTTGATTTGTCTTTTTGTATTTGATTAAATTATATACAATAGGTTCCTTGCTACCGTCCTCTTTAACCCAAATTTTAGAAGAATCAACTTTAACAACAACTCCATTTTTTCGTGCTACAACGCAAATCCTTGAGTCATAAGCGGCTCTATGCTCCATTCCTGTTCCAACAAATGGTGCCTCCTCAATTAAAAGAGGAACTGCCTGTCTCTGCATGTTAGAACCCATAAGGGCCCGGTTTGCATCATCATGCTCCAAGAAAGGAATTAAAGAAGTAGACACACTCACAACCTGCATGGGTGCTATATCCATATACTGGATCTCGTTTGGACTTCGATAAGGAAAATCAAATCTATGACGTGTTGGAATCAGTTTTGCCCGAAACTCTCCTTTTTCATCTATCTCGGAAGCAGTAGTTGCTATATAGTGATATTCCTCTTTATCGGCTGTGAGATGCTCAATTGTTTTTGAAACTTTTCCCCCTTTCACTACTCTATAGGGAGTTTCTAAAAAACCAAATTCATTCACTCTAGCAAAAGAAGACATAGAGAGGATTAAACCTATGTTTGGACCTTCAGGAGTTTCAATTGGACACATTCTTCCATAATGACTGTAGTGAACATCCCGAACTTCAAAACCGGCTCTATCTCTAGAGAGTCCGCCCGGACCTAGAGCATTTAACCGACGTTTATGGGTTAACTCTGCTAGAGGATTGATTTGATCCATAAATTGAGAAAGAGGGGAAGAACCAAAGAATTCATTGATCACAGCCGTGATTGGCTTAATAGAAATAAGAGATTGTGGAGTTTGTTGTTCAACCTCTTGGACAGTCATTCTTTCCTTGATGACTCTTTCTACTCTAGAAAATCCTAATTTTAATTGGTTGCTCAATAATTCACCTACTGAACGAACTCGTCTATTTCCTAAGTGATCGATATCGTCAGGATAATATTTGTCAACCTCACTCATGAGCATGACTAGATAGCGAACTGTTTCTATGATATCTTCTTTCCTAAGAGTTCGAACTTCACAATTTTTAAACAATTCTGGTTTATGATATTCAAATTTGCTATTAATTTTATAACGACCAACTTTCCCTAAATCAAAAGTTTTTAAAGAAAAGAATAATCTGTTCAGTTCTGCCTCAGCATTTTCTAATGTAGAAGGCTCTCCGGGGCGCATAATCATATGAAACTGACGAATGGCTTCTTCGTAGTCATTTACTCCATCTTTTTCTAAACAATTGATGATGATCGTATTGTCCTTCCCATTAGGAAAGTCAATCAAATCAACCTCTTTCACTTTCATCTCTTTAAGAATGTCAATATTGTCCTCATTGATTTTTGCACCTGCTTCTAAAATAACTTCCCCTGTTTCATAATTGATAATATCGCAAATAGTTCTTTTACCAATAATTTTTTTTAACTCTTTGAGGGTTGCATTTGCTAATTTGACTTTTGTAGATGAATAGAATAGCCGAAGAACTTCTTCGTTAGAATTGACGCCTAAAGCTTTGAGCAAAATAGTAGCAGGAAATTTCTTTTTCCTATCAATCTTGGCCTGAAGTATCCCTTTGTTATCCATTTCAAATTCTAGCCAAGAACCTCTATAAGGAACTACCTTAGCAGAATAAACCCCTTTCTGAATGTCATACGCAAAGAATATACCGGGGGAACGATGGAGTTGGCTCACAACAACCCTTTCGGCTCCATTCACAATAAAAGTTCCTTGCTCCGTCATGATGGGTATATCTCCCAGATAAACCATTTGCTCCCTAATTTCTCCAGTCTTTTTAATAATAAGCCTTATGACAGCTTTTAATGGAAGGGCATAAGTTGAATCTGTATCCTTACATTCTTGGGGATCTTTTCTTTTTTCACCCAATAAATAATGGCTATATTCCATAACAACATCTCCATTCGGACTTTCAATTGGAAATGTTTCTTGGAAAACAGCTTCTAAACCTTGATTCTCTCGGTTGGTTGGATCTTTTACTTCTGCTTGTAGAAACCAATCGAAAGATTTTTTTTGAATTTGGATAAGATTTGGTAAATATTCTAGATTTGTTATTTTTCCAAAATTCACACGCTTTGGAACTTGCAAATTATTCATGAAGGTATACCCCTAAAATATTTAAAGGAGAAAAAGAAACAACTTGAGTGAATTAAAAAAATCCACCCAAGACACAAAGAGCCACTTTCAGCAAGTAAGCACCTAAAAAAAATTGGTACTGAAAAAATAGAAATGTTCATCCTCTAGCTTGTCACAAAGAAGAGAATTATTTGATTTCTACCGTAGCTCCTACAGCTTCCAATTTAGCTTTAATTGTATTTGCTTCATCTTTGGAAATTCCTTCTTTAATTGCCTTATTTCCAGCCTCTACAAGATCTTTGGCTTCTTTTAGACCAAGTCCGGTAATTTCACGGACAACTTTAATTACGTCAATTTTTTTATCCCCATGGGCTTTAAGAATAACATTTACTTCTGTTGGTTCTTCTGCAACAGGAGCAGCCGATGCAGGTGCTGCTGCAACAGCTACAGGTGCGGCCGCAGAAATTCCAAATTTTTGTTCCATAGCCTTCACTAATTCAGCCGCCTGAACTAATGTGAGGTTACCAATTTGTTCAAGTAAAGTTTCTACTGTAGACATGTATTTTCCCTCTCTAAATCGTAGTTTTTATTTTAAAAATTATTTTCCATTCTTCTCAGCGACAAGTTGAATAGCACGCGCTAAACTTGCCATAATTTGATTGATTCCGCTCGCAATTTGAGTCGCAGGAGTATTCAATCCTCTTGCAATCATAGAAAGTAACTCTTCTTTCGATGGCAATCCCGCGATACTTTCTACACCTTTAGAGTCTAAAACTTCTCCAGAGAAGTATCCTGCTTTTAACTCAAATTTTTCGTTTTTTTTCTTAAAGTCTTTGCAAACTTTTGCTATTTGTGGAAGGTTTTCGTCTGAAAATATAACTGCTAAAGGTCCAAAATATTCGTTTCCAAATTCAATAGGGTGGGACGAATGAACCCCCGATTCTTTCAATGCTCTTAAAAACAAATTATTTTTAATGACCTTCATTTTAGAACCTGATTTTCTTAACTCTTTTCGGAGTTCTTCCATAGTTTGTACATTTAAACCAGAATAGTTCACTAATAAAAAGTTAGGCTTAGCCTCAAGTTCTTTTTTTAAAACCTCTATTGCAGAAACTTTTTCTGGTTGCATTTTTTTTGTTGCTTGAATCATAAAATTCCTCAATTAGTTCAAATGATTGATCAACTCTTTTAAATCTACCTTGACTCCAATTCCCATAGTTGCAGAAAGAGAAAGATTTCTTAGATATTCCCCCTTTGCATCAGAAGGCTTATCTTTCAGTAAGGTAGAAATAACAGCTTTCACGTTTTCTAAGAGTTTGGTATTGTCAAAAGAGAGTTTACCAACTCCCAAATGAATCACACCACCCTTGTCAGGCCTATATTCAACCCGTCCACTTTTTAACTCGGTGACCGCTTTAGCTACATCCATAGTAACAGTACCGGCTTTAGGCTTAGGCATGAGACCTTTTCTCCCTAGAACAGGCCCCAACTTTCCTACATCTTTCATCATGTCGGGAGTTGCAACACAGGCATCAAAATCTGTCCAACCCGCCGCCACTTTTTCAATGAGATCCACATCTCCCACGTAGTCGGCACCTGCATTTTTAGCTTCGTTTTGCTTTTCTCCTTTGCAAAAAACTAAAACTCTAACTTTTTTTCCAGTGCCATATGGAAGAGAAATAGTTCCTCGAACATTTTGTAAACTTTTATAGTTTACTTGCGTAGATACTTCCAAAGTACCATCAAACTTAGAGTAAGAAGTTTCTTTTGCCAACTTAACAGCTTCTTCTAGAGTATACAATTTAGTTCTATCCACTTTTTTGTATTGTTCTTGGTATTTTTTTCCGCGCTTCATGATTTCATCCTTATAATTCAACATTAACGCCCATAGATCGGCAAGTACCAGCTATAATTTTCACTGCCGCATCTACATCATACGCATTTAAATCGTCTTTTTTTATGCTTGCAATTTCCTCTAATTGTTTACGAGTAATAGTTCCTACTTTTTTTGTATGAGGAGTTCCAGAACCAGACTCAATTCCTAAAGCTTTTTTAACGAGAACTGCAGCAGGAGGAGACTTCGTGATAAATGTAAAACTTTTATCCGAATAGGCAGTGATAACAACTGGAATTTTCATTCCCATTTGACCTTTCGTTCGTTCATTAAACTGCTTACAAAATTCCATAATATTGAGCCCAGCTTGACCTAAAGCAGGACCAACGGGAGGAGCAGGATTTGCTTTTCCTGCCTCTACTTGCAACTTAATTTGCTTTACAATCTTTTTTGCTGCCATCTTAATTCCTTAGTTTTTTATAATTTCCCTACTTGAAGATAATCCAATTCTACTGGTGTAGAGCGTCCAAAAATTTCTACTCTTACCCGCAAACGACCCTTATCGGGATAAATCTCATCCACAATACCATTAAAATTTGCAAAGGGACCGTCTATAATTTTCAAGGTTTCCCCCACTTTGAAAAGAATTTTTGGCTTAGCTGAAGCCTCATCTGTTGAAAAGTCTCCCATTTCATTGAAGAGATTCTTTACTTCCTCTAGAGTGAGAGGGTCTGGCTTTCCCCCCTTTCCAACAAAGGAACCAACAGAAGGGAGTTTTTGGATTGCAAATTGAAGGTCATCGTTCATTTCCATTTCTATTAAAATGTAACCCGGCATAAGCCTTTTTTTGACAATTTTCTTTTTGCCGTTTTTCATTTCTGCTACATCAGTAGTTGGGATTTTTACCTGCAAAATTTTATCCTGAAGGTTATTCTGTTTTATGAGGCGCTCTATATTGGTTTTTACTTTACTTTCATGACCTGAATAAACCTGAAGAACATACCAATTTGCCGCCATTTTCCCCTCTTTATCCCTTTAAACTCCAAAACCAAGAAAGTATCCTTACAAACAAATAATCAGAAAAAAACAAAAACATAGAAAATACTAGAACCGTAAACAAGACAATGATTGTAGATTTTACAACCTCATCTTTAGATGGCCAATGCACCTTTTCTAATTCTGCTCTGCATTCTTTGAGAAATATAATTGCTTTCATAGATCATCATTTAAAATTTTAATTTACAGGCCTGGAGAGAATCGAACTCCCACCAAGGACTTTGGAGATCCTAGTTCTACCATTAAACTACAGGCCTAAAAGCCCTCTACCAGGCTTGAACTGGTGACCCCTTCCTTACCATGGAAGTGCTCTACCACTGAGCTAAGAGGGCTTCTTGTTATTCGATAAAAATAGTCATATTTTTAAACCCCTCTTACTGTCAAGTTATAAAAAAAAGTTTTCAAAAAAATAAGAAAAAAAGATGGTAGGAAAACATGGAAATTTCTATAGAGCCTATTTTATCTGGTTGTCCTTATAGCCAATTTAGACATTTAGTTTAACAAATTTCACTAATTACGACTAAAGTTTTTCTGTAGACTTAATTTGTTTTTAATATTACTATGGCATAAAAAGTCAACTAAATAATGTGGTAAC
>CALDSP010000221.1 GCA_937924465.1 uncultured Leptospiraceae bacterium | reverse complement strand
CTAGGAGTTCCCGTTTCAAACCAATAGTTCTTAAATTCTTTGTTTCTAAAATAGTTTAACACATCATAAGGATTGTAAACTTTTTCCCCTAAAAAGTTATATCCATTGTACCATTCTTGGAGTTCTTGCAGGTTTACATTTATGAGTGTATCTGCAAATGTATTCTCTAACTCAACTTGCGTATATCCACAAATTGTTGCAAACTCGGAATCTAAAGTGATATCTATTAGATTATTCAGTCCACTAAACAAATTTACTTTAGAAAACTTAGACACTCCCGTAATAAATACAAATTGAATGTATCTGTCACTGTCTTTGATAACAGTATATAAGTTCTTTAACTCTTCTCTTACTTGTGTAGCAATTTCTATTTTATCAATTACATCAAGAATAGGTTTGTCATATTCATCAATTAAAATCACTACTTTTTGATGACTTTGTTTATACAATTTAGCAATCAGTTCTTGAAACTTTCCAGAATACGAAGAGCTTTCAAGTAGAAAAGAAAATTCTCTTTGAAAAGCTAAAAACATATCATGAATGTAAAGTCTTAAACTTTCTAAACTTGTAGTTTGTCCTCCACCAAAACTAATTTTAATGACCGAATGCTTTTTAGAAAAGTCCCAATTTTTTTCTAAATACAAACCTTTGAATAAACTTTCATTTCCTCTATAGGCTTCATAAAGTGTATCTAAAAATAAACTTTTTCCAAAACGTCTGGGTCGGCTTAGTAAGAAATATGTTCCTATGTTTGCAAGTCTTGCAATAAATTCTGTTTTATCTACATAGTAATGGTTATCTAAAATAATCTTAGAAAAAGTTTGAACACCTAGAGGAAGTCTTTTCATGATATAATTTTATTTTTAAAAAAAAGAAAAGTCAAGGGTTTAATTTTTATCTTATTTTACGAAACCCATTTTAGTTGTTACTACCAAGATTTCAGAAAGTTTTCAATCATTCATTCTTTATTAAATTGGAAATAGTTTTTTAAAGTATGCAAAAAAGAAAATAAAAACAAAGGCAAATAATGAGTGTTGATTCTATGAAAAGAAGATTCTAAATGTTCTTTTAGATGATAGCCGTAATTAGAGAAAAAATAAATTATCATATAAAGTAAAGGGATCAAAAATAAAACTCCAAGAAAGAAATACTTTTCTATACTGCCTTTTTCGAACACTAAATAAATTAACCAAATAACCCAAGGAATTCCGAGTAAAAATTGAAAATGAAACTTCAAACCATAAGATACAATCCATTTTGCTTTTTCTAAAAGTAACCTGCCACTCCATATTATTTCTTGTTTTCTCTGAAAGTCCGGGGGAGTAATTTCTGATTCTAATTTGTGAACAATAGAAGGTATAATAGTCAAAATAAAAAATAAACTAAACTTGAAAAACTCATTTTTTTTATTTAATCCATGGCTTGTACTCAGCTTTAGAAAATACAAGAGTATTCCAAAAAAAACATAAAAGATTCCCTCATTTTTGTTAAATAAAAGCCAACTTAAATTCAATGCAAAAAGAAAAGTAGTCCAACTTGTCCATTTTGAAAAATAAAGATAAGCCAAACAAAATACACCTACAAAAATTGGAAAATCTGCTAAAATTGATGAGTGATTCATTAAAGTGTTAAACTCAAGCATAAAAGCATAGAAAACAATCCAACTTAAGATAAGTTGTTTTAGAGAAATTGAATATTGAGATAAAAAACTTAAAAATAAACCTATGCATAAAAGAGACAGAAAGATTGCATAAAAATAAGAAATATTTAAAGACCAACCTCCTTTTAACACAGTAAAAAAAGCTAAGGTAAGGGGAAGTCCCAATGGATAAGAATCAAACTTCCAATAGAGATTATGAAACAAAACAGGTTTAGAATGCAAAAAAGATTCTCCAATGAATTTTGCTTTTACATTCCATAGTACAATGCCATCTATCATTCCATTTGGTTCTATTTCCCAGCGATGGTAATCATGATACAAGACTAAGGAAAGAAATAAAATCACAAAAAAAGAGTGAACAACTAGAATGCTGTTTGCGATTGAAAGAGAAGAGTTTTTTAAAGTAAGAGAAAATTTAAAACTTTTCCAGTAGAAACCAAAACTCAAAAACAAATAAACAATAAAACTTATAAAAAACAAAAATACACTTCCACTTGGAATGAACTTAAAACAAAGATAACTAAAAAAAGGGAATGATAAAAATAAAAACAATACCCAAATCATAAATTTTTCCACAAGTAAAAGAATTCTGAACTTCGAATAAGTGAAAATCCTTGTTTTTGGAGTTTTTGAAAAAGTTCCTTATTTTCCTTGCAAGTAATAAAAAATCCTGTAGAATTTTCTAAAGCAGG
The DNA here is from genome assembly GCA_937924465.1 of uncultured Leptospiraceae bacterium. Lineage (GTDB taxonomy): Bacteria > Spirochaetota > Leptospiria > Leptospirales > Leptospiraceae > CALDSP01. Next base: position 314 of record CALDSP010000221.1, on the reverse strand, counting down.
ATAAACCCAAACTCCAAAAGTATAATGAAACCCATACTTATCAAGAAAAGAACAAGGATAAGAAAATACTTTTTGTTGTTCATTTTGAATTTCAGGAATATCTTCAATGAGACTGTGAGCATCCGCAAAAACTCTTTTATAATCTTTTGTGGGAAATACATCCAAAAGTTTTTGAAGCTCTTGGTTTTGTTTAGATGATTTTTTAATAAATTGGAAAATTCTATAAATTTGAAACAAAGATAAGAATACTAAAACGAATAAAAGGACATACAAAAGAAATATTTTTTGAGAAAAAAGATTTAATTTCATTTCTT
>CALDSP010000220.1 GCA_937924465.1 uncultured Leptospiraceae bacterium | reverse complement strand
AACTCAAGCAACGTCTCATCCAACGCCACAAAATGACTTTTAATATTCGCAAGTATTTAAATGAAAAAAACTTTCTAGAAATTGAAACTCCTATTTTAAACAAATCTACCCCTGAAGGAGCTAGAGATTTTTTAGTACCTTCTAGACTCAATCTTGGAACTTTTTACGCACTTCCACAGTCTCCTCAAATCTTTAAACAAATTCTTATGATAGGAGGAATGGAACGATATTTCCAAATTGTGAAATGCTTTCGTGATGAAGACTTACGTGCCGATCGTCAACCTGAATTTACTCAATTAGATATGGAGTTTTCTTTTGTAGAAGAAGAGGACGTTATGCGTGAAGTAGAAGATTTAGTTCGTTTTGTATTCCATGAAACGTTTGGTGTTAGTCTTCCTAATCCATTTCCTCGCATAACGTATGCAGAAGCTATGGAATCTTATGGTTCAGACAAACCCGATCTTCGTTTTGGAATGAAGTTGCATAACATTTCAGATATTGTAAAAAATACAGAGTTTCAAGTTTTTCGCAGTGCTGTTGAAAGTGGAGGTGTTGTAAAAGCAATTTGTGTTAAGGGGGGTGGTGTCATTTCTAGAAAAGAGATAGAAGAACTAACCAGTTGGCTAAACAAAGATTATAAAGCCAAAGGGCTTGCTTATATGAAACATGGAGTAAATGGGTTAGAATCTACTATTACAAAACGTTTTACAAATATAGAGTTAGAAGCTATCTCAAAATTAGTTGGCTCTAAAGAAGGAGATATGATCTTTTTCGGAGCAGACACTTCCAGTATTGTAAATGCCAGTTTAGGAGCTTTACGTTTAAGACTTTCTCAAAAATTTGAGAAACCACAAGAAAATGTTTACAATATTCTTTGGGTTGTAGATTTTCCTATGTTTGAGTTGGATCCTCTAACCAAAGCATTGAGTCCTATGCACCATCCTTTTAGCTCTCCTAAAGAGGAAGACATTTTAGAAACTGATTCTATTGAAACTATGAAACAAAAAGCAATTCAAATGCGATCTAAGGCTTATGATTTGGTTTTAAATGGAAACGAAATAGGGGGAGGTAGTATTAGAATTCATAATCCTACAATTCAAGAAAAAATTTTTGAATTGCTTGGAATTTCTAAAGAAGAAGCAAATGCAAAGTTTGGATTTTTATTAGAAGCCTTACAATATGGAGCTCCTCCCCATGGAGGAATTGCTCTAGGAATTGATAGGATCCTTATGCTTATGACAAACGGGAAATCAATTCGGGATGTAATTGCTTTTCCGAAAACACAAAAAGGACAATGCCTTATGAGTGGTTGTCCTTCTTCTGTTGAACCTAAACAATTAGAGGAATTACACATTCGAACGGTAAATATTTAATGGCTAAAAAAGAAGCAAAAATTCGTACACAAGAAAGATACATTTTTACAAATGAAAACTTATACCAAAAAGTCTGTGGAGTAAATGACGTCCATTTGAAGGACTTGGAGAGTTTTTTAAATGTAGAAATCATTCCAAGAGGCAACATGTTTATCCTAAGTGGACTAGATGAAAGTGTGGTTTACGCAATTCAGTTTTTCAAAAAGCTAGAAGACAACTACACCCATCGTCCCGATAAAGAAAACTTTGATATTTTTGATATCAATTATCTATTTCGTTCAGAAGAAAGAGAGACAAGTCCATGGAATCCATCTGAAAAAATTTTAACAAATCATAAAGGCAAGCCAATTTATCCCAAAACAGCAAATCAAGAAAAATTTGTTTCCTCACTTATGACCAAAATTATAAGCATTGCAGTTGGACCTGCTGGAACAGGAAAGACCTTTCTTTCAATTGCCACAGCTTGTAGAATGCTACAAAGTGGAGAGGTGGAACGACTTATTTTAACTCGACCTGCAGTGGAGGCTGGAGAATCCCTAGGGTATTTACCCGGGGATATGGTGCAAAAAGTAGATCCATATTTAAAACCAATTTATGATGCCTTAAATGAATGTTTAGGAAGTGAGAGAGTGCAATTTCATATCTCTACTGCAAAAATTGAGATAGCTCCCATTGCTTTTATGAGAGGAAGAACTTTAAATAATTCCTTCATTATATTGGATGAGGCGCAAAATTGTACTGCTCCCCAATTGAAAATGATTCTCACTCGCATTGGAAAAAATTCTAAAATGGCAATCTCGGGAGATATTACCCAAATTGATTTGCCACCGGGAAAATCGGGATTTGAAAAAGTAGTGAATGCTTTAAGGGGATTAGAACAAATAGGAATTGTTGAACTTTTAAGAGAAGACATAACGCGCCATCCTTTAATTGAAAAAATCGTGGAGCGCTTAGAGGGAATTTGAAATGCGAGAGAAAATTTTCTTATCTTATCAAAAAAATTTAGCTAAAGTAACGGATTTTCTCACAAGTCTGCGTTCAAAACAGTTTATTCGTAGATTTCAGTTCGTTCTGGTTACTATTACACTTGGCATGGTGACTTACTTTCTTTCTTATCCTTACTTGGGAGAGGAGAAAATGGATTTAGCTTCCGAAGGTCCTTTTGCAATTGGGGCTCCCTCACCCGAGACAATCATTTCCAAAAGAGAGATTATTTATCCTGATGAACAAAAAACCCAATTAGAAAGAGAAAAGGCTTATAATTCTGGTGCTTTTATTTTTGATAGAGATTATAACATGCTTAGCTCCGTTATATTTAGTTATATTAGTGATGAAATGGCAAATTTAAAATCGGTTGGAAATGAGCCAAGTTATAGAGCAATGGTAAATCTTATTTCTAAAAATCCAAGATGGAAAAACCGTTCCAAGGAAGATTTAGAATATTTAATTACTTATCCAAATAAAGATAAATTAGAGGAGATGATCAAACAATGCACAACTCTTATTTTTTCTTCTAATTGTGTATTAAAAGAACCCCCTCCTAACTTTAGTACTATTCAAGTTTATGGAGGTAAACTTTATAATAAGGGTTCAAAACAAAACAAGTATTCTATTTTAGATGGAAAACATATTTTTCCTCGTGAGTATATTTATAAAAATAAATCCACAATGGATAGGATTAACAATCTAATTGAGGAAAAATTTCCAAAAACAGATCCCAATTTAATTCCAATAGTAAAACGTTTGAGTTTATCCTATATTTATTCTATTCCGGCCTGTACTTATAACGAA
>CALDSP010000219.1 GCA_937924465.1 uncultured Leptospiraceae bacterium | reverse complement strand
CTTTCAATTAGGCTCCACAGGAGAGAGAGTGGACCTTCTTCTGATCTTCCATCTGGTGTATTCCATTGGACTAAAAAGTCGTCAATTTTTTCATGAAACTCCATGCAAATTATAGCAATCCAAGAGCCTTCGCGGCTGCTTGTTGGAGTCTCTCAGGAGGAAATGGTTTTACTACAAAGTCCTTCACACCCATTTTAATTGCTTTTGCAAGAAGATCCTCCTGTCCTAAAGCGGTTACCATGATCACCTTAGCTTTCGGATCCATTTTAATAATTTCACTCGTTGCAGCGATTCCATCTTTCTCTCGCATAGTGATATCCATAGTAACTAAGTCGGGTCGAAGGAGTTTGTATTGCTCAATGGCTATATTTCCATTTTCAGCTTCTCCAACAATGGTATGCCCAACCGCTGTAAGCGCATCTTTTACGAGTGTACGCATAAATTTTGCATCATCCACAACCAAAATTCTGGCCATTTTTAATTTCCTCTCTCCTTAATAATCCTTATGACATTTTGAACAATTTCTTCCAAAGGAACAATATAGTCAATTCCACCAAGTTCGATTGCTTGTCTATTCATTCCAAATATTACAGAGGTTTTTTCATCTTGTGCAATTGTAACACCACCCCGCTCTTTGAGTTTTTTCATTCCTTCTGCTCCGTCTTTTCCCATACCTGTCATGATAACTCCTAATAGCCCAGAACCATAAATAGCACTTAAACTCTCTAATGTTACATCAAAGGAAGGTCTATGACCGTTCACCAAGGGAGTCTGATCTAGATCTATAACAATATTATTTTCTTTTCTCTTTACTTTCATATGATAATTTCCGGGCGCTAAATATGCAACAGAGGGTTTGATAATTTCTCCATGTTCTGCCTCTTTTACTTTTATTTTAGAAATTTCATCAAGTCTTTCCGCAAATGCCTTAGTAAAACCAGATGGCATATGTTGAACCAAAAAAACTGGAATAGAGAAATTTTCAGGAAATTGTTGAAATACTACATGCAAAGCATTTGGACCTCCAGTAGAAGTTCCAATAGCAAGTGCTTTAATAGTTTCCTTTTTAATTTCTGGAAAATTTCCTACTTTTACTTTGACGCGAGGAGTTTTTTTTATGACCTCATGGTCAAAGTACTCTCTAATCTTAGACTTTAAAAGTGTACCTATTTCTTCTAAAGTTAATTTTGTTTCATTAGACGGTTTAGGAACAAAGTCAATGGCACCTAACTCCAATGCTTTAAAAGTTGCCTCTGCATTACGTTGGGTGAGTACGGAAAGCATAATTACAGGAACTTTAATATTTTTAGAAGTAAGAGTTTCTAATGCTGTAAGTCCATCCATAACAGGCATTTCAATATCAAGAGTAACTAAGTCGGGTTTGTATTTCTCAACTAGTTCAACACACTCTAACCCCGTTTTTCCCGTAGCAATCACCTCAATGTTTCCATCTGATTCTAATAAATCTGTAATGATATTTCTAACAAGGACAGAATCGTCAATTACAATTGCTTTTATTTTATTTCTTTTTTCAATAAGATTATTCATAAAACCTTAATTTAATTTTGCTATAAGTTGAGTGAGTTCATCAAAATCGGGTAGGAAAATTAGATTTCCAATCATGTTATCTCCTTCATGGACAAACTCCGTATTCATGCAAAGAAATTTTGTTTTTTCTGGTTTTACAGCATCTAAAACTTCTCGGAATGTTCCTGTATATAGCTCAGGAACCGAAGGTAGAATTTGTACTTTGGCTTTATTTGATAGGGAATTGATTACACTGGAACAGACTATATTTGAAATTTCCATCAATACAGAAATAGAATCTTCCGACAATTTTTTAGCTAAATCGGAGGCTTCATTCGATTGTAAAAGTTTAGCAGCAATCTCTGATCCCTTTTCCTCTGAAAAAATCATCAAAAGATTTCCATTCAAATCTCCATTCATTCTAACTTTTAACCCAACAAAATTATCATTAGGCTCTCGAATTTCATGAGTGAGTTCCTCTTTGTCGGTGAGTTTGATTTCTGGCATATATAGCTCAACATTAGATCCAACCAATTGGGATAAAACTAGACCCGCGTTCATCATTCCTGTATTGACTACAGCTTCTAATTTACGAATTTCTGTTTTTGAAAGGAGTTGATCAATAGGTCTTTCTCCAATTAAGGCTTCAAAACGAGAGTGAGTTTGTTCCGAAAGAGATTTGAGAATTTCTTGAGCCTTAACATGTTCTTCATCTATATTTTTATTATTCGAAGGTTGTTCATAAATAGGTTCTGGTTCTGTCTTGGTTTCATAAACCTGTTTTTGAATACTTGTTTCAATGGTTGTAGGAATTTCTTTTTTGTGTTCTGGTTCAGTAGATTCGAATGATTCTTTTATTTCTTCAATGATTTCTGCGGGAGCTTCTTTGATTGGTTGTTGTTTTTTTCTTTCTGTGGATTTTTCTTTTTTACGTTTTGATTTATCTAATTGTAGCATTTCATACAATTTAGCGTTGTATAAATTCGTTGGATTTAAAGTTTTATAAACTGAAAGCGAAGCATTTACGTCAGCGGCTTTATTTATATTTAAACGTGGCATTTCTTTGCCACCAAAGTCTGTATATTTTATCAAATGCGTGTTTGTAAGTTCAATTAGACTTGGAATATCTAAAACTAAAATAATTGTTCCATCTCCCATAATAGATGCTCCCGTAAGTCCGGGGATATTTCTGAAATTTTTCTCTAAGGTTTTAATTACAGTTTCGTGCTTTCCTATGAGTTCATCTACTATAAAGCCTAGCTTTCGAGTGTTATAATTTACAATTACAACTGGAAATTCTTCTACATTAGGACGTTCTGAAAGCCCAATGATTTTATTGAGTCTATAAATTGGGAGGACTTCTCCTCTTAAATTAATAATTTCATGACCTTCTAGAGTGTTGATTTGCTCCTGTTGAACGCGAATAGTTTCAAACACTTCAGAGAGTGGAAAAGCATATATTTCTTCTTCCATAGATACAAGAATAGAAGGAATAATAGCAAGAGCTTGTGGAAAGCAAAGAGTAAAAGAAGTTCCTATACCTTCTTGTGTGTTAATTAAAATTTTTCCCTTGAAATCTTGAACAAGTTTGTTGACTACGTTCATTCCTACACCGCGACCTGAAATATCCGTAATTTCAGCCGCTGTAGAAAAACCGGGTGCAAAAATAAATTGATATACGTCGTTGTCGGAAAGGTTTTGTGCTTCAGCAGGAGTAGTTAACCCTACCTCAATTGCTTTTTTCAGAATTTTAGCTTTATTTAATCCACGACCATCATCTTTGATTTCTACCATAATATTATTTCCGCCTTGGTACGCATTGAGTTCTACAGTTCCGTATTCGGGCTTTCCAAGTTTGACACGTTCTTCTGGTGACTCAATTCCATGATCAATAGAATTTCGAATCAGGTGTAAGAGAGGTTCACTAATCATATCTACAACTTTTTTATCGAGTTCGGTATTTTCTCCTAACAAATTGAGTTGAACTTTTTTTCCTGTTTCAATAGAAAGATCGCGTACTAGTCGAGAGAATCGATTGAATACAGTTCCAATTGGAACCATTCTTGTATTCATGATACCTGCTTGTAGGTCCTTAGAAATCCTGTTAATTTGATCAATCTTACTTTTTAATTCTGCAAATATAGTATCATCTCCAAAAGTACGAACTAAATCATCGTAAATCTTTTGAAAACCGGAGTTTGTAATGACTAATTCTCCCACATTGTTCATGAGCTGATCTAATTTTTCTGAAGAAACCTTGATACTTTTTGTAAGAGATTTATCTGCGTCTTTATCTTTGTCTTTTTCAACGGTAACAGTTTTTTCTCTTTTTTGGACTTGAGCTTGAGTTGAGGTTGGGATGGGTTTTTGTTCTAGTTTTTCTCTTTGTAATTCTTGGGGTGAAGTTTGGATAGTTTTTGTTGTTTCTAAGGAAATTTCTGTTTGTATTGTTCGTGGTTTAATTATGATCTCGTCGATCATATCTACATACATTTGTTTTCTTAGGGTTTCTTCTCCTAATTCTGAAATTAAAATAAAATTTAGACAATTTACATCGGTTCCTTTTTCTAAAACTTCTACATCAGGGTTGGATTTGTAAACTACAGAGTTAGATTTAAGGTTTTGTAAAATAAGAGTAAATCTTAGTCCTTTCATTGGAGTTTCGGGTTTTAACGAAACGCATACATCAAAAACTCTGGCTTTACGAATTCTGGTTTCTTCTTCAATTTCTTGGGCCTCATCTTGATCTACTGGAAGAGATTGGAAATTAGTTTTATAAGTAGAGTCTATTTGTCGGAGATGAAGTTCAGCACTTTCGACTGATTCAGAAGAAATAATTTTTGCTATTTCTTCTTGATCAACCTGAGTAAGAAAAATGAATTTTAGTTCTGTAAAATCACCACCTTTTAAGAGTTCTTCTTCATTTGGAATAGACTTGAAAACTTCCCCAACGGATTTTAGAGATTGTAAGATTAGAGCGTGGCGTGAGCCTTTCATGGGAGTGTCTGGTTTTAAAATGACCTTCACTTCTACTATACTAGATTTTAAGGCATTTACTTTTTCAATAAGGCTAGACTCTTCTTCTTGAGAAAGTTCTACTAAATTATTTGAACTTAAAACTTTTTTTTGGGGTTCTAATTCAGGCTGTAATTCTAACTTAGGTTCCTGCTTTGGTTCTGGTTGGGACTGAGAAACCTCTTCTTGTTTTTGTTTTAAACTAGCAGAACCTTCTTGTGTTTTCTCATAATCTTCTAGTTTCTGGATCATCTCTGTAAAAGGAGTATCTATAATATTTCCTTGAGCTACAGAGTCTATGACTTCTTTAATAAGATCAAAACATTCAAATAATAAATTTACTAAATTGAGATTTACAGAAATTTTATCTTCTCGAACTTTTTGCAAAAGATTTTCCATTTTGTGAGCAAGTTCAGATAAGTTGTACAACCCAACAAAAGCGGCGGAACCTTTAAATGAATGAGCTGCGCGGAAAATATCATTGATGATTTCTTTATTGGTATAGTCTTCTTCAAACTTTAAGAGGTTAGCATTGAGTTCCTCAATTTGATCTTCGGATTCTTCTAAAAAAACCTCTGTATATTCCCCTAATATTCCAGACATGAATTTCTGACTCCTGCTATTCTAAGTTTATTAGCTTTTTTAGATCTATAAGCAGTACGATTGTATCGCCGCTTCTGCCAACATAATCAATCATATTATTAAATGCTACAGAGAGTTGATTATTGATTGCACTAATAGAATTTTTCAAAATTTTGATTACTTGCTTAACTTCTTCAACAATGAGTCCAAACCTTTTAGTTTTATATTCTAACACAATAATGCGGGTGACTTTGTTTACTTCAGTATAACCTTGATCAAACTTTTTCTTTAAGTCTATAATAGGAATAATTTCGCCCCGTAAATTAATTACGCCTAAAACGAAATCTTCTACGTTTGGGATTCTGGTAATAAAAGCAGGACGCAATATTTCATGGACATGAATTAGATCAATTCCGAAATTTTCATTAGAAACACTAAAAGAAAGAAATTGTATAACTTCGTCTGTTTGAATGTTTTCTTGTTCGTTAGATTCAGAAGTATTTAATTGAATAAGGCTTTTTTGATTCATATTTTCTCTAGTCTTGGACTATGCTCTTTTATACCAAAGAGAAAATCAAGAGATTTCACAAAAATAATATCGGTTTCTTGAATTTTAAGATTCATTAAAAAATATAATTCCACTTGGAGTCACTGCGGCCCCAAACTGTAGGTCATGAATTTCTTCTTGAAAATTTAAATTTGATAATTCAGATGCTGTGATTCCGATTAGCTTTTGTTTAAGAACTCCTTTCATGTTTTTATCGTAAAAACCTCCACCTCTACCTAATCTATAACCTTTAGAATTGCAACCTAAACAAGGTAAAATACAAAGGTCTGCTTGAGATGGCTGAATTATTTCTGCCCCATCTGGTTCAAGAATTCCATAACTTCCTATTTTCCATGAAGTAGGATGAATAAATTCTAGATTCTTCTCTTCTTTGGATAAAACTTTAGGAAAAAAGAAAGAAATATGAGGATATTTACTTTCTAGAAAATCTAGATTGAATTCTGGAGGATGAGAACGATAAGAGATAATTTTTTTTTTCATTTCTAAAAAATTTTCAAGAAAATAAGCTATTTTCAAAGAATACTCTGGGTTTACATAAGAAGATAAAATTTTTTTAGCGTAATTTCGAGCTTCCTTCTTTGTCATTCAAAGTAATAGCCTTTTGCTAGACATTCTGTAATAGTATATTTTTCTCTGTGATATTTTCCGAAATAATCTCCCTGGAAGAATTCATAACCAATGCTAATCATTTTTTCATATTCTTGGGGAGTATTGATTTCATGCAGAATGATTTTTGTTTGTAAGTCTTTAAAAAAATTATGAACAAATTGAAACAAATCAAGTTTCTTGGTATTTAAAAAATCAAATTTTTCAGAGAGTATTCGTAGATAATCTAAGTTTAGTTTCTCTAATTCATGTAAAAAATTGGAAGAGATATCTTCTATATCTAAACAAATACGGAAACAAAGTTTTTGAATTTCGCGTATCCTTTCAAAAGCTGAATTCTTCTTTTTAAGAAAAGAAGAATTTATGCGAAGTATAAAGCGACTTTTATTACTTGTTGCTTTTTCAAGAGTAGATAACAAAAAATCCCATTCTTGTGAAGTTTGAAAATTCTCTAGATGAATTGGAAACAGAATATTGTTTATAAAGAAATTTTCTTTCTGCCATTCTAAAATTTCTAGCTCTATCTTTTCTAAAAAATTTTTAAGATAAAATTTATAAATTTCAGAAGAAAATAAAATATCATCTATTTCACTGGGAGATAATTTAAATAATTTTGGATTTTTCCATTTAGAAACACAATCAAAGGCATGAACTGTTTTAAATAATTTGAGAATTGGTTGAAAATACAAATCAAATTCAGACTTAGAAATTTCAGACTCTAAAATTTTTTCAGTTTCTAATTGATTTTTAACTAAACTACAGTAATATGGATTGCTAATTTGAAAAGTATTTCTACCTTTTAGCTTTGCTTCTAAAAGAGCTTCACTGGTCAATTCAAAAATACGCTTTGCTTCTAATTCCTTGTTTTCTATAATAGAAATTCCAAAACTTGCAGTGATAGAAATCTTTTCTTGTTTAATTTGAAATGGTTCTTTAAAAATGTGAAATAAGTTTTTTATTAAAAAATTTATTTCTTTCTTATTATTTTGAATAGGAAGTAAGAGTCCAAATTCATCTTCTCCAAGTAGATAAATATAAGTATTGAATTCAAGTTGTAGTTTTGTTTTTAGATTTTGAATTAGTTCATTTGTTATATCTTGGGGATATTGTTCTTTGATATTAGAAAAATGATCTATATCAATCCAAATAAGAGCAAGATTTATTTCTGTATTTTTTAAGAAAGAATTTATAGTGTTGTCAAGTGTTTGTAAAAGTTTGCTTCTTTGAGTTAAAAACTTTGAGAGAAACTCATTTTTTTCTTCTTGTATAATGTGGTACTGATTAGTAATGTCATGAATAATTGATAATAAATAATTTTGATTCTTGTACTTAATAGGACCTGTGTGAACTTCTACAATTCTAATTTCTCCATTTGCAAGCCTATGTGGAAAATGAAAATAAGTTTGTTTTGTTGATTTTGCTTTTTTTAATTCTAATTCTATTTGTTCTTTGGTCATTGCATTTATATCAAAGATTGTCATGTTGAGTATTTCACTTCGACTATAACCATAAAAATCACAGGCTGCCTGATTCACGTCCATAATTTTACCACTTGAAGGATCGAGCAGAAGTTTAATTGCATTATTCTCATGAAAAAATGAATAAAAAAGATCATCTCTTTCAACGAGAATTTCTTGTCGGGCTTTTTGAATGGAAATATTCTCCAAACAAACAATTAAATAATTATAAGTTTCCGAATCAAATTTAATAGGTACGACTGTTTGTTTGACCCATATTTCCTGTCCTAGTTTGTGAATTACTTTTTTTTCTGAACTAAATAAAAAAGTCATATTCCTTTGAAAATCGGCAAGCAGGGATAAATCGGACTGTAAATAATCTGGACTAGTTAATTCAGAAAAATTTTTTCCAATTAGTTCTTTGGGTTCATAGCCAAATAATTGGCTACAAAATAAATTAGCATAGGTAATTTTTTCTTCTTTTGAAACTAAAAGAATGGGAAAAGGAAAATGTTCTATAACATAATTTAACATAAATAAAACTTTACTGTCTTGTATTTTTCATTTCTTGTTTTAATAATCCTTCGTAAAATAGTAATCTTGCGTTGAGTGCTAATTGGTTCCCCTGTATTACTGCTTTTTTTTTAGATGGTGTGTCAGCTTTTTTTTTAATTAAATCAAAAAGTTTGGCTGCATGGGACTCATCGGCATTTAAATTGACTTGAAAAAATTTAGGTTCTGGCAAGTTTAATTTATCTTTTAGAATTTGATAAGCATTAGCCATAGCTCCATATTCTAATTTTAGTAAATATTCATTTGCAGGTCCTAAAGCTCCTAAACTTTCCCAAAAGCCCATATAAATAATCTTTCGCATTTGATTTAAATATTGCTCTGTTTCAGGAAAACAAATTATTTTTTGAAAATCATAATGAATTGATTTTAAAAAACTTTTTAAAATTTCAACGTGAGATTCTCTAGGATTTCCCTCTCCAAGTTCTTCCCATATATTTTGAACTAAAATTATTTTAGCTTCTAAGTCATTACTTTGAGAGGCTGCAATTAAAAACCAATTTACAAAATCAACTGAAACAAAATATTCCTGTGAAAGCCAAGTTTTTAAGTCATCTAATTCTAAGTTTTCTTTTTTCGTTTGAAGCCATTTATTTTGTAAAACCGGATGGCACTCGACGTCTACCTTTAAATATTCTACTAAACTTCTAGGCGAGGAAAGGGTAACCATTTTCTTTTTCTCCAATCTAAATATTCCATTCCATAAAAAGTTTTTTTGTAATCGTAAAAAGAGGATATGTCGTATGCATAGCCCGGATAATAATATTTTTTGCCTTGCTCTATTGAATACTGGATTTCTAAAAGCATTGTAAAAATTCCTAATCTTCTTTTCGAATATTCTAAATCAAACATACCATATATACTGGAAGTAGAGATTTTACCAATATCTAGAAAACTTACTGCTACTATTTTATCTTTATCTCTTACTTCACATTGCAGAGTTTGGCACGGATTTATATGTTCAGATACAAAAGAATCAATAGTCTGAGGTATGTTTTCTTTAAAGCGTTGTGTATGCTTAGAAAAAAGTTTTTCAATTTCTTCTGTAATATTTAATTGGGTAAAGGTATGATGTAGATCTTTATTTTTTAAAAGAGTCCGTTTTTGACTTTTGGAAAGTTTATGTTGAGCAAGTTGAATTCGTAGAGGTATTACTACTACCGTTTCTGAATTATGTTTATTCGTGCTATACCTGTAAAATATATTTCCTGCTCTTCTATATCCAAAACTCATTAAATGATCAAAACTTTCAGGAGATACATATTCGGCATGAAAGGTTTCTATTATATGGGGTATTTTCATCTTTTTAGGATAGACACAAGAGAGGATACAAGCAACTCATTTTCTTCTTCTGTTCCAATTGTAATTCTAAGAAAATCTTTACACATTTCTTCTTTAAAGTAGCGAACAAAAATATTTAAGTTTTTTAGATTTAGGAAAATATCTTCAGCTAGAAAAGGAGAGGGAGGCTTTACAAATAGAAAATTGGTCTGGCTAGATAGAACGTAAAATCCTAAATTTTCTAGGTCAGTTTGGAGTTTATTTCTAGAAGAAATAATTTTTTGAATATTGTTTCTAAAATAAGAAATATCTTCTAAAGCAGATTTTGCGATCGTTTGTTCTAGCATTCCTAAATTATAAGAATCTTTGAGCTTCATGAGTAAAGAAATATTTTGTGTTTGAGAAACCAAAAATCCAACTCGAAGTCCTGCTAGAGAATAAGATTTTGAAAAAGTTCGACTTACAATTAAATTTGGAAAGTTTTTGATTTCTGAAATCATACTACTATCTGGACTTGCAAAATCTATGTATGCTTCATCCACTAAAACTAAACCATCAAAATTAGAAAGAATATATCGCAGGATGTCCTTATTTTCTAGTATTCCAGTAGGAGCATTTGGATTTGCAAAGGCAAGAAGATTTCCTTTGTGTGAAAGTATTTGCTCAATGTCCAAGTGATAATCATTTTTCAATTTGACGTAAACAACTTTTGTGTTGTTCATTAATTGACCTGCAATGACAGGGTATAAAGAATAAGTAGGCCAAGGAATTATGAGCTTTGCATTTTGTGTTAAAACAGATCGAAATAAAATTGAAATTCCTTCATCGGATCCGTTTGTAGCCAAAATCATTTCTGGATCAATTTGAAAATATTTTGCAATACTTTCACATAAATTTTTGGATGTAGGCTGTGGATACTTTCGTAAATAACCATTTGAAAGAATATCTTGAATAGCTTCTAAAATTTTAGGAGATGGGGGATATGGATTTTCATTTGTATTTAACTTTATAATTTTACTGGTAGAAGAAGGTTGCTCTCCTGGAATATAAGGAGCAAGTTCATGTAATGCTTGGGGAAAGTAATCTTTCATAATCGATTTAATGCATCGATAAAAGAAATAGCAGATGCTTCCACTATGTCTGTTGAACTGCCTTTTCCTACAACTGTTCTATCACCAAACGTAATACTCACAGATACTTCCGCTAAAGCGTCAGTGCCTTTTGTGACAGGAGAGATTGTAAGTTTATTTAAAACAGGGTTAATGTTTGTAATTTTTTGAATTGTTTTAAATACAGCATCTACAGGTCCGTCTCCTGTACATGTGTCTTCAATGATTACATCGTCTACTTTTAATTTAATGGTAGCAGAGGGAATTGTTGTTGTTCCACTTGTTACATGATAATATTCTAAATGAAACTTTGCAGACGTTGTGCGACGAGAATGGTCCGTAAGTAAAGCAATTAAATCCTCATCAAAAATTTCTTTCTTTTTATCGGCAATTTCTAGAAAACGATTATAAGCCGCTTCTAGTTCGTCTTGAGTGGGAGTAAACCCAAGTCGAATGACTCTATCTCTAAATCCAGCTCTACCGGAATGTCTTCCTAAAACAATTTTATTTGACTCAAGCCCTACAGACTCTGGAGTCATGATTTCATAAGTCTCTCTGTTTTTGATTACTCCATCTTGATGGATTCCTGATTCATGAGCAAAAGCATTTGCACCTACAATTGCTTTATTGGGTTGAACTACCATTCCCGTTATAGTTTTAACTAAGTAGGAAGCCCTAGAAATCAATTGAGTATTGATTTTTGTAGTAATTCCATAAAAATCTTTTCGTGTGCGAAGTGCCATGACTACTTCTTCCATAGCTGTGTTTCCAGCTCTCTCTCCAATTCCATTCACTGTACATTCTACCTGACGCGCTCCGTTTTTTACAGCAGAGAGAGAATTTGCAGTAGCAAGCCCCAAATCATTATGACAGTGTGCAGAAAAAATAACTTTTTCGGCTCCTCTCACATTTGCTTTTAAGAAAGCAAAAAGTTCTCCATATTTTTCAGGTGTGGTATAGCCTACTGTATCGGGAATATTGATTGTACTAGCTCCCGCTTCAATGACGGCCTCACAGACCTCTCGCAAAAATTCCCATTCAGAACGTGTCCCATCTTCTGGAGAAAACTCTACGTCTTCTACAAATTCTCTTGCAATTCGAACAGCCTCAGGTGCCATCTTTAAAACTTCTGAAGGTGTTTTTCCTAATTTATATTTCATGTGAATTGGGGAGGTAGCAAGGAAAGTGTGAATTCTTTTTCTTTTCGCGGGAGTTAAAGCTTTTGCAGCGGTTTCAATATCTCCCCGCAAAGCTCTAGCAAGGGCAGCAATAATAGGTCCTTCTACTTCTCTTGCAATTCGTTCTACTGCTTTAAATTGCACGGGTGAAGAAACAGGAAAGCCTGCTTCGATGACATCCACATTCATTTTTGCTAAGTGATGCGCAATTTCTAATTTCTCATCTTCACTCATTGCTGCACCTGGGCATTGTTCCCCATCTCTTAAAGTTGTGTCAAAAATTCTAACAAAATCTTCTTGGTTATTGTTGTTCATAAGTCCTTTCCTTCTTGAATTTGAATGTTTTGATTTAAAAAGTTTTTTCCACCTGGTAAATATAAATAAACTTTACAGTCACAGGCAGACCAATCATCTACAGGTTCGCAAGAACTAACTCCATAGTTTTTGGCTTTTCCATAACAAGAAATAATTTGAAAGGCAGTAGAAGAGGATTGGAAACTACACGAAAAATACAGGTGAGTTTTTGGATTGTCATAGTGAATTTTACCCTCTTGTATATTTGGACTGTTTTCTTTCAAATATTCTAACGAAAGTTCTGAAAAAATGTTATAAATTCCTTGGGTTTTTGCGGCATCATAGCAGCTTTGCATTTTCATTTTGTTAGATCTTATTTCTTCTGTATGTTTAGAAGGTTTAGATCGTACTTTTACAAAATAGTAGTCTTTACTTACTGACTCTTCCCATAAATCTTCTTTATCAATAGAACCCCAAGTTCTTTTAGAAAAATCTTTTTTTTTCTTGAACGACTCTTTTGTTGTTTGCGATAAATTCACTTCATCATGGGAATGAATTTGTGAATGAAAAGGAGTTTGACATGGTATGTATTGTAACTGTGCAATAATTATAATTAGAAAAATTTTTTTCCAAGTAAAAAAACGCATATTCTTTTCCTCTAAAACTTAGACTCAACACATAACTTCAATCAAATCTAAAAAAACATCATAAATAAAATGATCATTTATTTATAGTTTTAGATAAAGATTCTATAAGAGAAATAGCTTGTTCTTCTTGCACTTTTTTTTCTTTTGAATTCCAATTGAGCTCTTTTGCCATAATATTAGAAACAGGTGAGACAAATTTTTTTGCAATTTCTAAATCGAGGAAAAGGATCCTAAGTCTTCTCGCTATTACATCATAAATGGTAAGAGCAAATTCATTTTGTATTGCATGGAGGACTTCTTCTTGAAAATATTCTGTACCAGAAACTAGTTCTTTAGGTTTATCTCCTAAAATTTCAAAAACTTCTCCTCCATAATAATTTCTAAGACGTTTGGCAGAATCATTTGTTATGTTGTACTTTTGGGATATGGTTAAATATAAATTTTCAGAATAGTTTTCTTTTCCTTTAAACGCATAGTCGTAAGTTTTACAACTTGCATGAGGAGTAAGTTTGCCTTCTAGAATGATTTTATCAATCAAGTCCTGCGCCATTTTTCGATAAGTAGACCATTTTCCACCTCCCATTGTTACCAGACCAGAATTGGAAATTAAAATCATTTCTTCACGAGAAATATTTTTAGTGCTAGAATTTCCATCGGGAGAAATTAAAGGGCGCAGTCCTGCAAAAATTGAAGTTGCGTCTTCTAATTTTACGTTGACGTCTAAGTAATCCTGTATAGTCTTAAGTAAAAATTTTACTTCTGACTCTAATGGGAATGGTTCATCAGTAATGGAATGGATTTCTGTGTCGGTTGTGCCAACTAGAGTATACTCTTCCCATGGAATCATAAACACAACTCTACCATCGGAAGTTTTAGGAATAATCATGGCACTTCTAGAATAAATTTTTGTTTTTGGAAACACAAGATGAATGCCTTGGCTTGGCTTTAAAATAGGTTTGCAAGTTGCATCATCTAGTTTACGAATTTCATCAATATAAACTCCCGTAGTATTTACAACAACTTTAGCGTTTACAAAAATTTCTCTTTGGGTCAATTGATCTTTTACATAAGCACCTACAATTTTTCCTGCTTCCTTTTTAAAACCAATCAATTCCACTTTGTTGCATACGCAGGCTCCTTCTAAAAATGCAGAGCGAGCAAGTAAGGTATTTAAGCGGGAATCATTAAATTGAGCATCATAATAAGTAATTCCTCCATGTAAATCCTTCTGTTTAATTACTGGAATTTCAGAAATAACATCTTCCTTAGAAACTGTTTTATGAGAGGGCAGTCCACTATCTCCTGCTAATATGTCGTATAACGTAAGACCAATTGAGTAATAAGGTTTTTCATAAAACTTATAACAAGGTAATACGAATTTTAAAGGCTTTACTAAATGAGGAGCATTGTTTATTAAGCGTTTTCTTTCTATGAGAGCTTCTCGAATGAGTTTAAAATGAAACTGTGCTAGATAACGCACACCACCATGGATTAGTTTAGTAGAGCGACTAGAAGTTCCTGATGAAAAATCGTTTTTTTCAATAAGAGCCACATTTAATCCACGTAGAGCTGCATCTAAAGCTGCACCTGAACCTGTAGCTCCCCCTCCCACAATTAAACAATCAAAATGATTTTTTTCAAGTCTATCTAGTTGCAGTTTTCTGGAATTTATGGTGTTCACTTTTTCCCTCAAGTTTTATAAAATCTTATCTAAAATACAAGACTTTTAAACTTGGTTTATTTTTCTATCCATATTTGAGGAGGAAAACTTGATTCAATGATTCTAGAGGAAATTCTGCAAAAAATAAAACGTGGAACTGTAGAAATTATTCCCGAAAAAGAACTCAAAGAGAGACTTAAGGAAAATAAGCCTTTAAAAATTAAAGCAGGGTTTGATCCAACAGCTCCCGATTTACACCTAGGACATTTTATTTTATTGCGAAAATTAAAACACTTTCAAGAATTGGGTCATGAAATAAATTTTTTACTTGGAGACTTTACTGCAACAATTGGAGATCCCACTGGAAAGTCTGAAACTAGAAAACGCCTTTCTAAAGAAGAAGTAGAAGAAAACGCCAAGACTTATGCAAGTCAGGTTTTTAAGGTTTTGGATCCACAAAAAACAAAAATTGTTTATAATTCTACTTGGTGTTCTAAAATGAATTTTGAAGATGTTTTAGTATTGACTTCAAAATATAACGTTGCGCGCTTACTAGAAAGAGATGATTTTAGTAAACGTTTTAAATCTGGAAATCCTATTTCTATGATTGAGTTTATGTATCCTTTAATTCAAGGATATGATTCTGTAGCCATGGATGCGGATATAGAACTAGGTGGCACTGATCAAAAATTTAATTTACTCGTTGGGCGCGAATTACAAAGAGATTATGGGAAGAAACCACAAATTGTAATTACTCTACCTTTGCTTGTTGGATTGGATGGAATCAAAAAAATGTCCAAATCACTCGGAAATTATGTAGGTATACAAGAAAAACCAATTGATATGTATGGAAAACTTATGAGCATTTCCGATGAACTTATGTGGACTTATTATGAATTGCTTACAGATATTCCATTTGAAAAAATTCAAGAAATGAAAGAACACGTTATGCGCGAAAAACTTCATCCCAAAGAAGCTAAAACTCAACTTTGTAAAGAAATTATTGTGCAGTTTTATTCTTTGGAAGAAACGGAAAATGCTATTGAAGAATGGAATCGGATTCATAATATAAAAAGTCGAGAGATTCCGGAGGAAATTCCTTCTATTCAAATTCCAGAATCTGATTTTGAAAATGGAGCTCCCTTTCTTCTTGCTACTCTTACTAAGCATGGATTTTTCAGTTCTAATGGAGAAGGAAGAAGAGTTTTACAAGGAGGGGGACTTTATGTGAATGAAGAAAAAATTACAAGTGAAAAATATGTTTTAGAACCTAATCAAGTTTACGTTGTGCGTCAGGGAAAAAAGGGAAAATTTATAAAACTGATTACTTGAACAAGTCTTTCAATTTTTATTTTATAGTAAAATTATATATCATGAGGTGAGGTTTAGATATGTTTCAACTCAATCCTACAACAAAACGAAGACTTAACAAGTTTAAAAAAAATAAAAGAGCTTACTATTCTTTTTTAATTTTACTTTTTTCCTACTTAATTTCTCTTCTTGCTCCAATTATTGCAAACGAAAAACCCATGTTAGTTTATTATGAAGAAAAATTTTATTTTCCCATTTTTTGGTTTTATCCTGAGAGTACTTTTGGAGGAAAAGAAGAAACTCCTCCTAATTATAAAAAACTCCTGCGTTCTAGTCAATTTCAGGATAATTCAAGTAACTATATGATCTTTCCAATCATTCCATATGGTTATAACGAAAGCAATTTAGAAAGTTTGGAAGAAGATGAATTTCCTCCCTCCAAACCTAATTTTCGGCATTGGTTAGGAACTGATGATAGGGGGAGAGATGTTTTAACTCGTATTCTTTATGGATATAGAATTTCTATGAGTTTTAGTTTAATTTTAGTTTTGATTGAGGTTTTAATTGGAACAGTGATTGGAGGAATTCAAGGTTATTTTTCAGGAATTGTGGATCTTAGCATCCAACGTTTAATTGAGATATTATCATCTATTCCATTTTTATTTATGATTTTAATTATGGGTTCTTTCTTTGGAAGAAGTTTTGGAGTTTTACTTATAACTTATGCAGTCTTTAGTTGGATTGGAATTAGCTATTATATTCGAGGGGAGTTTTACAAACTAAGAAAGTCCCAGTTTGTAGAAGCTGCCAGAGCTTTTGGAGTAAACAACATAAGGATTATTTTTCGTCATATTTTACCTAACGCAATTACACCTATTGTAACTTTTCTTCCATTTATGTTAATTGGTTCTATTTCTGTTTTGTCAGCTTTAGACTTTTTAGGGTATGGAATTCCAGCTCCTAATCCTTCTTGGGGAGAGATGATTGGGCAGGGTCGTGAGCATTTGAGTGCTTGGTGGTTAATAGCATTTCCGTCGTTTGCGCTTTTTTTAGTCATTCAGCTTACTTCTTTTGTTGGAGAAGGACTTAGAGACGCGTTTGACTCAAAAGAAAAGATTAGTTTTTAAATTCTACTTATATTTACTGATTTATGTAATGATTGATTTTTTCAATAA
>CALDSP010000218.1 GCA_937924465.1 uncultured Leptospiraceae bacterium | reverse complement strand
TCAAGAAGAAGCAAAAGCCACTCTGTGTATATTTGCTTTTGTTACAAAGTATCCTGCAAGTTATAAGAGGTTTCTTACAGAAAACTATCCTTCAAAACAAAGTATTGCACAAGCTGCTTGTGAATCTGCAAAGTGGAATTTACAAGGAAAATACCAAAAGACTTATGAAATTCTAAAAAAAATTCTCAAAGAAGACTATGATAAAGATACAAAAGGCTATCCGTTGTATTTGCATTTGTTAGGAGCAGATGCACTAGAAAAAATCAACGCTTATGAAGAACTAGAGTTTCATTTTCAAAAACTTTTACAAAACCCCTTTGATTGGACATACCTATGGATTGAAGAAAAAACAATCTATAGAAAATTAGAATTAACAAAATATTATAAGGATCTAAAAGTAAAAGAGCCAAAATGAACTCATCTAAAATTTTTCATTTAGATATCAATTATTATAAAAAACAAATCATTTTAAAATATTTTATATTATCTTGTTTAAACATTGGTTTTTTAATTTGGGCAATTTTGAAAAGTGAAAAGCAAGATTTATCAATTTATTTAATTTCTTTAGGTATTATTATTATCATGTTTGTTTTGTTTCGTAGGAATGGAATTCGTCAAATAGAACTTCTTAAAAAAAATATTTACGAGTTTGATAAAAACATTCTCAAACATTATGCAAATACTTCTTCTTGTATGGAGCTTGATTTGAACGACGTAAAAGTTGTTTATATAGATAAGATTTTTGGTAAGAAAAGAATTCTCTTAAAATTTTCTAAGGATAGAATTTATACATACTCAAACATTATAAATTTAGAAGAATTTCAAAAAAATTTAGAAGACATTACCAATCACAAAGCTATTCCTTTAGAAAGAAATTTTTATGAATTAGGTTTTAAAGCATTTTTTATTTTTTTACCTAGTATGGTTACATTTATACTTACTTATTTTCCAAAGCTACACATTAACCTTCCTATCTTCTTTTTAATTGTGAACTTAAATTTAATTTTCTTTATACAACAGATTTCTGAAGAAAAAGTTTTAGGAGGGATTCCAAAACAAATTAGCAGAAGAATCATTTTTATATTAGTTGCGTTTTTCTTTTTTCAGTTTTATAGAGTCTTTTTTATGGAAAACTTATATTGAAAAATTTTGGCGAAATTCACTAGTAAGAAAATGGCGAATCAAATGTTCTTGTTCTGGGTTATAAATTAAAAATGAGTCATGACCTTTTGGAAAATTGATCTCACAAAAAGAAACAGGAACTGCATTTACCTCTAAGGCTTTTACAATTTCTCTAGATTGATATACGGGGTACAACCAATCAGAACTATAAGCAATTATTAAAAATTCTGAACGCACTTTAGAAAGTCTTTGACTTAGTTCTTTTCCTTTCCCTAAACTGAAATGATCTAAAGCCTTTGTAACATAGATATAAGAATTTGCATCAAACCTATCTACAAAACTTTCTCCTTGGTATACCAAATAACTTCCCACTGCAAATTCTGAATTTTGAATATTTCCACGAGGTGGATTTCGTCCAAATTTTTCTCTCATGGATTCATCTGAAAGATAAGTTATGTGTCCTACCATTCTTGCAAGAGCTAAACCTTTTTTAGGAGGATTATTTCCATAGTTTCCATTGTTCCAGTTTGGATCAGACATTATCGCCTGACGTCCTACTTCATTGAAAGCAATTTGTTGAGCAGAATGTTCAGAGGTAGATGCCAAGACTATACATTTTCTTACTACCTCAGGATAGGCTACAGTCCACTGTAAAGCTTGCATTCCTCCCATAGAACCACCAGCCACACAGAAAAGTTGGGAAATGCCTAGGTAGTCTAATAATTTTTTTTGAGAGTTTACCATATCTCCAATCGAAACAAAAGGAAAACTAGATGCAAAGGGTTTTCCTGTAGCGGGATTGATTGTTAAAGGACCACTGCTCCCTTTGCACCCTCCAATCACATTGGAGCAAACAACAAAATATTTGTTTGTATCAAAAGCTTTGTCCGGACCTATGTATTCATCCCACCAACCCGGTCTCTCTGCGTTAATATGATATCCTGCGGCATGAGCGTCTCCAGAGAGAGCATGACATATGAGTATTGCATTGTCTTTATTTGGGGAGAGGGTTCCATAAGTCTCATATGCAATTTCTAAGGGAATAGAAACCCCGCTTTCTAAAACGAGGTTTCCTAGTTTAGCAATTTTTGTTTCAACAATGCCTAAAGATTTTGACTTCATTTTAAATTTTTTTGAAGGCTTCTTCTAAATCTGTAAGCAAGTCATCCACATTTTCTAAACCTACTGAAAGTCGAATGAAATCTGGCGTAACTCCTGTAGAAAGTTGTTCTTCTTCCGTCAACTGCGAATGTGTCGTTGACGCTGGATGAATGGCTAGAGATTTTGCATCTCCAATATTTGCAAGTAAAGAAAAAAGTTCTAAGCTATCAATAAATTTTTTTGCCTCAGCTACTCCTCCTTTAATTCCAAATCCAATTAAAGCTCCAAAGAGTCCACGTTTGAAATATTTCTTTGCTAAGTGATAGTTTTTATCACTAGGGAGACCAGGATAATTTACCCATGTTACTTTGGGATGTTTACTTAAGTACTCTGCAATTTTGAGAGCGTTTTGAGAATGTCTTTCCATACGTAAATGTAGGGTTTCAATTCCTTGTAAGATAGCCCATGCATTGAAAGGGGAGATGGAGGCTCCAACGTCTCTAAGTCCTTGTACGCGTGCTTTGATGATATAGGCAATGTTTACTCCTCCAAAAGGTTGAAAGTTTCCAAATACTTCCCAAAATTTCAAACCATGATAACTCGGATCGGGTTCTGTGAAATTAGGAAATTTTCCGTTTCCATAATTGAATTTTCCAGAGTCTACAATGATTCCTCCAATAGAAGTACCATGTCCTCCTAAAAATTTTGTAAGAGAATGAATAACAATATCGGCTCCGTGCTCAATAGGATTGACTAAGTAAGGGGATGGAACTGTATTGTCTACCATGAAAGGTACACCTACTTCATGAGCTACTTTGGCAACTGCCTCTAGATCAATAGTATCTAGTTTAGGGTTTCCGAGTGTCTCTGCAAAAAAAAGCCTTGTTTTATCATTCGATGCTTTTCGAAAGTTTTCAGGATCAGATGGGTCAACAAAATGAACCTTAATTCCCATTTTGGGAAGAGTATAGTGAAAAAGATTGTAGGTTCCGCCATAAAGCGAGGCAGAAGAAACCACTTCATAACCTGCTTCTACTACGTTTAAGATTCCTAAAGTTTCGGCGGCTTGTCCAGATGAGGTGGCAAGAGCTGCTACTCCACCTTCTAATTCAGCAACGCGTTTTTCTAAGACATCTGTGGTTGGATTCATAATACGAGTGTAAATGTTTCCAAACTCTTGAAGTCCGAAAAGTTTTGCAGCATGGTCTGTATTATGAAACACATAAGAAGTAGTTTGGTAAATGGGGACAGCTCTAGATGTTGTAGTTGGGTCCACTTCTTGCCCACCGTGTAGGGCTATTGTTTCTGGTTTATATTTTCTTGACATGAAATCCTCCTAGTTTTTCCATAATGAATTTCGCCTCTAAAAAATCAATCTAATATCTAATAAATTGGAAAAAAAGTTTATTATATTGGATAAGCTTTGATAAGAATGGTTCTGTGTAAAACAGGTTAGTTTATCAGTCATCGAATTTTTTTGTTTAAGTATTTGTAGTAATCCACTTCCAAAGTGTTGATTAAAAATGTGTAATACTTTACCAAGGCTTTATCGATTTTGTTTTTGTCGAGTAACTCTCGATAGTGTTCTGCAAGTTGAGTTCTATACAGGGGGGATTTAAAATCACTTTTACTTATGATGATGGAGTTTGGTTTACCTTGTGGTACGAGCTCGGGAGGAATGGCAATTACTACAGAAGTATTTAAAATAGAATGTTCTATACTAGAAGCTACTTTACTCATGTCTTGTTCTTTTGATAAAATAGGAACTGCATTTTGGATTTCAGAAATATGTTCGTTTATTTTACTTCTTAAAGAGTGGGAATCATAGACCTTATCACTAATTTTATTGTAGTTTGCAGGATAAACGTATTTATGAGCTACCTTCGCAATAGCATTGATTTTTTCATCTTTGCTTTCTTCCCCTAGGTTAACTGCCTTTAAACTAGAGGAAGTTTCTTCTTTTTTGTTCAAAAAGGAAAATTTGCTAGTTTGAATGAATGTTCCAGCTAAATAACCAATTACTAAACTCACGGGGATTCCAAAAAGAATATAAGCTATATCTCCATCTAAAGAATATAAATAAAAAGTAAGAAAAAGCCCTAAAGCCACTCCTAAAATTGCAGGTATAAGATTGAGTTTTCCAATTCCTAAATTTTCTCGAATTTTTTGGGTTTCTTCTTGTTCTTTTTTTTG
>CALDSP010000217.1 GCA_937924465.1 uncultured Leptospiraceae bacterium | reverse complement strand
CAGAAAAAATTTTACACAAACACAATGCCAAAATTAAAGTAGAGAACTTAAAAAATTATCTAGATAATGATAAAGGAATCTTAGTAAACTTTACAGTTGAATTTCCAATTTATGCAAAATAAAAAAAATGCTTTTTTATATATTTCTAGTTACAATTATGACATAAAAAAGAGGAGTTTAGCTATGACTAATAAAAAACTTTACGAACCCAACAAAGATTTTGCTGAAAATGCAAACCTCGA
Organism: uncultured Leptospiraceae bacterium; assembly: GCA_937924465.1. Taxonomy (GTDB): domain Bacteria; phylum Spirochaetota; class Leptospiria; order Leptospirales; family Leptospiraceae; genus CALDSP01. The sequence goes on along the minus strand of CALDSP010000217.1, from coordinate 2,523 downwards.
CTCTAAAACTTATCACCAACTTTATCAAGAATCAATTAAAAACCCAGAGAATTTTTGGAAAAAAATGGCATTAGAAAGACTTACATGGTTTAAACCATTTACCAAAGTTTTAACACATGATTTTCCAAATGCAAAAGTGAAATGGTTTGAAGATGGAAAATTAAATGTATCATATAATTGTTTAGACAGACATTTAAATTCAATAACAAGAAATAAAGCAGCAATTATTTGGGAAGGTGATAACCCAGATGAATCAAGAACTCTTACTTATCAACAATTATATTATGAAGTTTGTAAATTTGCAAATGTATTAAAAAATTTTAAAATTAAAAATGGAGATAGAGTTTTAATTTATTTACCAATGATTCCAGAATTAGCTATTGCAGCACTAGCCTGCACGAGGATTGGAGCCATTCATTCCATTGTATTTGCAGGATTTTCTCCAGAGGCACTTCATAATCGAATTGATGACTGCAAACCTTCCCTTATTATTACAGCAGATGGAGGATTTCGTGGAGGAAAAATTATTGATTTAAAACAAAATGTAGACTTAGCTTTAAAAAGTTGTGAAACTAGAGTGAACAACGTAATTGTTGTTCGCAGAACAGGATTAGAGGCTACTTTAAACTGGCAAGAAAATAGAGATCACTGGTGGCATTATTTAATTAAAAACGTACCTAACGAATGCGAACCTTATAAAGCAAATGCAGAAGATCCTCTATTCATTCTATACACATCTGGTTCTACAGGAAAACCCAAAGGAGTACTTCACACAACGGCAGGTTATTTGTTAGGTGCCAATTTAAGTTTTCATTATATATTTGATCACAAACCAGAAGATATTTATTGGTGTACAGCAGATATTGGTTGGATTACGGGACATAGTTATATTTTATACGGACCCCTCTCCAATGGAGCAACCTCACTCATGTTTGAAGGAGTTCCAACTTATCCCGATGCAGGACGTTTCTGGGATATAGTAGATAAATATCAAGTGAATATATTTTACACAGCACCAACCGCTATTCGTGCTTTGGCCCGAGAAGGATTGGAACCTTTAAAAAATAAAAAACTTACTTCACTTCGTTTACTTGGTACAGTGGGAGAACCTATCAATCCAGAAGCATGGGAATGGTATTATACAAATATTGGAAAAAAACGTTGCCCAATTGTGGACACTTATTGGCAAACAGAAACAGGTTCAGCAATGATTACTCCTTTACCTGGAGCAATTCCTTTAAAACCTGGCTCTGCAACTTTACCTTTTTTTGGAGTTCGTCCCATCCTTGTAGACAACGAAGGAAAGATCATTAAAGAGAAAGTAGCAGAAGGAAATCTTTGTTTTGAATTTCCTTGGCCCTCTATAATGCGTGGAGTATATGGGGATCCAAAAAGATTTTATCAAACTTATTTTACAACTTACAAAGGTTATTATTTTACTGGAGACGGAGCCAAACGAGATGAAGATGGTTATTATTGGATTACAGGAAGAGTAGATGATGTAATCAATGTCTCTGGACATAGAATTGGAACAGCTGAAGTGGAAAGTGCATTAGTAGAGCATAAAGATGTAGCAGAGGCAGCTGTAGTCGGTTATCCTCATGATATCAAAGGGCAAGGAATTTATGCCTATGTAACAGTAAAGCAAGGGGTTGTTACCAATGAGGAACTTAAAAAAGAACTCACAGCAATCGTAGAAAAAACAATTGGAAAAATTGCACGTCCCGATGTAATTCATTGGGCACCGGCTCTTCCAAAAACTCGCTCTGGAAAAATTATGAGAAGAATTTTACGCAAAATTGCAGCTGGGGAGTTTGAAGGACTAGGAGATATTTCTACTCTTGCAGATCCAACTGTAGTTCAAAATATAATTGAAGATAAGAAAAAATACCATTCCTAATTAGTGTAGTTAAGTGCCCACATTTGTGGGTACGAATCTAAATTTTTATATTTTTTCATTTTTATTCTATTGAATTCTTGCAAAGAAAGTAGTTTCTCGTACAATAACCAAAATAATAAAACAGGTTATGAAAACAGATCTCTATGTGATTGGAATTGGAGCATCCGCGGGGGGACTTGAAGCATTGACAGATTTCATTTCTCATCTTCCTTCAGATTTGGAATCTAACGCTTGTTTTTTAGTAGCTCAACATTTGAGTCCAACACATAGAAGCATGCTCGTGCAAATTTTAGCTAGAGAGTCTTCTTTCCCCGTTCAAGAAGCCAAAGATGGAGAATTTTTGGAAGCAGGTAAAATTTACATCACTCCTCCCGACTCTGACATTCAAGTTTCCCAAAATAAAATTCTTCTTTCTATTCTATTTTTCAAGTTTATATTCTGCAAAAAATCTATACATTCTTTATGTTTTCTTCGTGATATTTATTTATCTTCAGCAAACAAATTAATTTAAAGGTTTCAGAAGGAAGCGGTGATCGCTTTAGGTTCAAAGTTGCGACGTTCATAGAGGAGAAAGTATCCCCTTTACAAATTATTGAAATGCAACTTCGAGGAACTACTTGTCG
>CALDSP010000216.1 GCA_937924465.1 uncultured Leptospiraceae bacterium | reverse complement strand
AAGCTCAAAAGCAAGATGAATTTGGAAGAAAATTTTTACAATATAATTTTGATAGAATATTATTTTTACTTGATGAAAATTATTTTTTAACTATTCCTTCTTTCTCACAGTTAAAAATTCATGATTTTGAATTAGATTCTTTACTAAAAAATAAACGGGAAATTGAGGCTCTTTACTTAAGTTCTAACTTAAAACATTGTTTAAATAGTGAAAACTTAGATGAACAAAAAAAAAACTATTCCTTATATGTGAAATGGGGAAATCTTTATAATTCACTTATCGCAAAATACAAAGATGTTGTTCACGAAAATCCTTTTTTAATTGATCCAAAATTATGTTTAAAACAGAAAAATGGATTAAGATTTTATTTTCTAAGTAGTGAAGATTTTTCTTTTCAAATTACAATTCCACAGAAATACCAATTTTCAAGACTTAAAGATTTTGCTTTTATGAATGAGAGAGTCTATAAGTGGAAGGCTTTTGTTTTTAAAGAAAACTTTAAAGAAACTAATTTAGAAGAATATTCTTTACAGGACATGTTAGATTTTTTATCCAAGCTCAAACCTATCCCCAAGCAAAGGGGAGGAAAATTTTTTATATTCTTTTTGGAACATAAGTTAGATAGATTTTCCGAAAAGCTTATGCTAGATTTTTGGGATAGAAAAAGAGGGCTTACGTCTCAGAATTTAGCTCAATTTCAATTTCAAAGAAAATTTTTTGAAAATAAGTCTCTTTCTCAATTTCAAATCTTAGATTCCAATGGAGAAATAATAGAGTTTGAATGTATAGAAAAAATTTTTGGAAAAGAAAATCACTCTGTGGGTATTTTTTTTGTATATCCTAAGCTAGAAAAAGAAATTTATAGTAAAGATTTTGAACTCATTCAAATTACTCAAAGATAAATTTATACTTTAAAGAATATACCGGCTTAAGTCTCTATCTTCAATAATTCCTTTGAGTTTGTCTTTTACAAATTTTTCATCAATTGTTTGAATTTTTTGATCTGCAGGTAAGTCGGGTGCATCAAAACTAAGATCTTCTAAAACTTTTTCAATGATTGTGTTTAAACGTCGCGCGCCAATGTTTTCGTGTTTTTCATTCATTTCATAAGCAATTCTTGCAATTTCTTCAATTCCATCTTTTGTAAATTCAAGTTGAACCCCATCCACTCCTAAAAGAGCTTGGTATTGTTTGGTGAGAGAAGAACGGGGAGCCGTCAAAATTTTTACAAAATCTTCTTGAGTGAGTTTTTCTAATTCTACTCGAATAGGAAAACGTCCTTGGAGTTCTGGAATTAAATCAGAGGGTTTAGACATATGAAAGGCACCTGCTGCAATAAATAAAATATGATCGGTTTTGACTGGGCCAATTTTTGTATTTACAGTAGCGCCTTCTACAATGGGAAGTAGATCTCTTTGAACTCCTTCGCGTGAAACGTCTGGTCCTCCTCCTCGATTTTCACGTCCTGCTACTTTATCAATTTCATCAATAAAAATAATTCCCATTTCTTCGACTCGACGTTGGGCTTCTTGGTTGATTTTTTCTTGATCAAGCAATTTTTCTGCTTCTACTTCTGCTAAGACTTTGAGAGCTTCTTTGATTGGAAGTTTTCTTTTTCTGCTGCGTTTTGTGGCATTCATAAAATCTCCTAGAATATTTTGAATTTGACTATCCATTTCTTCTAGGTTGCCTGCTCCAAAAACTTGCATCATTGGCATGCTTGGGGATTGGTGAATTTCAATTTCAATTTCTTGATCATCTAACTTTCCAGAGCGCAATCGATTTCTCATGAGCTCTTTTGTATTTAGAAAACTTCTACGGCGTTCTTCTTCCTCGGGAGATTCTCCAAATTTTATATGCGTAGTGGGAGGCTCTGGAATTAAAATGTCTAGAATTATATCCTCTGCTTTTTGTTTGGCTTGTTCTTCTACTTTTTTTCTAAACTCTGTTTTTACCATTGCTAAAGAAATGTTAGCTAAGTCTCGAATCATAGATTCTACATCGCGCCCAACGTAACCAATTTCTGTATATTTAGTAGCTTCTACCTTTAAAAAAGGGGCTTTACACAGTTTAGCAAGTCTTCTTGCAATTTCTGTTTTTCCTACACCAGTGGGTCCAATCATTATGATATTTTTAGGATAAATTTCCTCTCGTAAAATTCCCTCTAGTTTTCTACGTCTAGAACGATTTCTAAGAGCAATGGCTACAGCGCGTTTTGCAGTTTTTTGACCGACAATGTACTGGTCTAGTTCTTGTACGATTTGTGCAGGGGTTAAATCTAAATCGTTTGGTTCTGGTAATGTTAGAGTTGTTTCATTCATAATTTTTTAGATTATCACCTTTAAAAAATAAAAGTTTATTTCAACTTCTACATTTTTATAATGAATTAAAATGACAAACGAAAATTATACCTTTTTTCTTTCAATCAATAAAGATTATTTACTACGATTTTTAAATTTGAAGTTCTTCGAAAAAGGGAGTAGAGAGGAACATTAAAAATTTGGCAGGAAACTATTAGAAATTTCTTAAAAAATAAGCAGAATAGAGAAAATTAGGTATTACTCCCCTTTGAGATAATTGAATCTCCTAAGATTATAAATTATTGGGTTAAAAGTTTGCTCTTTTAATTACCTATTGTGCTAAATTTTTTCACCTCAAATGTTTTCATATCTTCCAACACATACTCTGTATATTTTTCTAAGCGGTGCATTTATTTTCCCTTTCATACAAAAAAGTGGAATGGCTGATTTGAATTTTACTTTCCTTGCAATCATTTGGAACTTGTTTCTTAGTTTGATAAGTGGGTCACCTATATTTTTTTATTAATAATTTTAAAGGTTGCGTATTTCAATTATTATTAAAAAATCCAATCTTCCATTGTCATGGATTGGGTCTAGGAGAGACTTCTCATGCAAACAGAGCAAATGGAGATGAGCACAAGTACCGTGCTTATGAAGGAAGATTTCTTTTTTAAATGGTGTCTATCAAAACAGTCATATTCATCTATAGAAAGCAATTGTCCGCAGTTCTCTTAAAGGTTTTTTATATGAAGAATGAAAAGCTAAATAGTTGTTTACGCATTAAAATGAGATTCAGAATTCTGAAAGAGCATTTGATTATAGCTTCTTCAAATACTTTGCAAGTATAGTGAGACTTTGAGCTACCTCTCCTTGTTCTATTAATTTTGTGATAGATTCTTGGCTTTCCTTTCGAATAGCTTCAAGTTCCCGATTTAATTCTTTTTCTAGTTTTAATTCTCTTTCACCCAAGTTCGTTTTTAGTTCGATGATTTTTTTCTCTAGTTCTTCTAATTTTTTTTGAATATTCTGTAAATTTTGATCTACTTCTAACCTCCAAGAAGAAGATCCTTCTTTATTTGTGTTTAGGGCGTTGTAAGAAAATTCAACTTTTTCTTTAAGATTTTCTATATCTTCTCTTGGATAACGAATTTCTTGACGAATGGTTTCTAATTTTTTGCTAAGATATTCATAAAACCTAACTCCAGGTCGTAAAAACGTCAATAACAAAACTAAAACAGCAGAGTAGTATCCAACTTGGCTAATTTGAAAGTGAGCTACACTAAGAAGTGCAAGTGCCGATAGAACATGAAGAGAAATAGAGATAATAAGGGCACGGTTTGCAACTTTTTTAGCAAACTCTAAACCTTCATTTGAAAATTGTATATTTTTTAATTGAGATATCTCAGTCTCAAAAAGAATTTCTCTAGCCTTGAAATAAGCATTCCACGGAATAATAACCACAAAAATCATCCATATGAAAGAAAGAGAGCCAACTAACCAATCTATAAACTCGCCTGTGCCAATCAGTTTATAAATTCCAAAGCCTGCTCCAAGAAATAACAACGCAAAGAAAAAGAATGTAACTAGTGAATTCATAAAAACTCCAGAACTCTAAAACTACTTGATATTAAAACTTAAAAAGGTAAAGAAAAATTTTAAAAATTATTGAATTATAATAAGTATAATAATATAATTCTAGACTTTTTATAGTCGTTCAATTTATTTTTTCAAATGTAGTAAGAAATTGATAAGTGTTTGTGTAATGGTGTTGTAAGTAGTCCTGTTTTTTTATTTCGTATTTGTATAAGATTTCCACTACTACTGTC
>CALDSP010000215.1 GCA_937924465.1 uncultured Leptospiraceae bacterium | reverse complement strand
TGGGTATTAGTTTAGTAGTTTGGATTTATAAGAGGGAAGAACGAAAGTTTTTGTTAAATTCTTTATTTCCCTTTCAAGGTATATACATTATGTTAAAAGGAAAAAATTCACAATCAATTTTAACTCTTTTTAATCATTCAGATATTTTGGATAGACTTTCAGGTACCGAGGAAAGAGAGTTAAAAACCCATATAATTTTTCCGTTCAATGGACAAATCATTCTTGAGAAGTAGGTACTTTAATTATGTTTGACAAGGAAAACCAGAGAGATTTCTCTAAAGAAAAATTTCAATATCCTCAAAGTTATGAAGATGACGTGTTAGACGATCTTGATTTTGATTTCTACATAGAAGATGTAGAAGATTTGTCTAACTCTTTAAATTTGCAGAGTAAGATTCAAGAAAATCAAGAAACTTATCTTGAAGAAGAATCTCTTGATGAAATCATTGACTTAGATAAAATTGAAGAGAATCTCTCTCTAGAAACTCCTCAAGTTTTAAGTTATTCAGAAGAGCCACCTACCTATTTCAAAGATGACACAGAGGATATAGAACCTCTTACAGAGGATTCACTAGATGAAATTTTACAAAAACCCTTAGAAGGGGAAGAAATAAATTCTTTTGTTGAGGAAGAAGTAGAGGAAGAAAATTCGGTTTCTTTTGCTACTCCAAGAAATTTTGAAGATGAATTAGATACAGATTACCAAGATCCTAACACTACAGTTGATTCGGAGTTTGCAAAAGAACTTGAGGATGATGATACAAACGTAACTTTAGATGAAAACGAATTAGATAATATTCTAAATGCTGATTACTCCGACGCAGGGGTTTCTGATGAAATTACAGTTCCTAATTCTGCTGAAGATCTAATCTTTCAACAAGAAGTTTCTAATGAGGATAGTATAGAAGTGGATTATAAAGAAACTATGGAGGCTCCCGTTTTATTTAATGATGATTCAGATGAGACCGAAATAGAAGAACATAAAACAGAGGATACTGAAGAAATTTCAGAACTAGAACATGAGGAAGAATTTGAAGAGGAAGAGGAAATAGAAGAGGATTACGGAAAATCTTTCTTTGATTCTGACGAAGATATCGAAGAAGATTTTGAAATAGAAGATGAGGACTATGACAAAGAAGAACTCCAAGAAGAGACCTTTGGAGATACAAGTTCTTTGTTTGATGCTCCAACTTCCCTTGAAGGAGAAATTACATCGTTAAGTGAAGAAGAAGTAGAGGTTAGTTCATTTGATGAAGGGATAGAAGAAGATGAAAGCATAACTTTATCTCCAGAGGAGTTGGGGAATATAACAAGTGAAGAAGAAGTAGAACCCCTTCCCGATTACGGTCTCTATGAAACTTTACAACAAGACCTTGCAAATGAAGTTGTTGGTGAAGAAAGAGTTTTAAAGACAGTTACTAAGCAAGATCTCAAAAAACTAATGTCTTACTTGGATGAAAAACTAGGTTCTATGTCTGAAGAATTCATTGAGGAGTTTGCGAAGTCAGAGTTTTTTGAAATTTATAAAAAGATCATGAACGAATTGGAATTGTGAGATGGGTCTCTTTCAAAAGGCTTTAGAAATTATAAAAACAACTACAATTACCCATGAAGGAGCAAGTTTAAAGCAACAAGAAGAATCTAAATTGAAAAGTGGTGCTTTGGGTTTATTAAAAAGAATTCAGGCTCAATTTTTACAAGTAAAGCCTTCCGAAAAGCAGATAATTCCAGAAGGAATTTTTTACCAAGATGAAGAAGACACATTGGTAGATTTAGATGCTTTAGACGAATTACTTGAAGATGAAGATCTAGGAGAAGGCCAAACTACTCAAAATGAAGAAATAGTCTCTCCCATTTCAAAAGAAGAAGTGGACACAATTCAAGATTTTATAGAAGATACTCAAGTTTCTGAAAGTGAGGATTTTATTGGAAGTACAGAAAAAATAGAAATAGGAACAGGAGAAGAACTTTTTGAAGAAGAACTTGAACCACAAGAAGTCATTGATTTAGATGAAGAAGCAGATATTATCCCAACAAAAACAGATGAACTCCAAGAATGGGAAGAATCAGCAAAAAAAGATTTAAATGATGAATCTCTAGAAAGCTCTCTACTAGAAGAAATTTCAAAACAAAATGAGTTTCAAGATACCCTTCAACAGATTCAAAATCAGCTTACAGAAACAACTAAAGAACTTCAAGATCGAGAATCAAAGAGCAACGCTGAACTTGAGTCTCTCCAGAAGAAATTAGAGAATTACTTAGTATTATTAGAAATTACAAAAGACTTAGTGAAGTCTACTGATTTTGAAGACTTTTTTGAAAATTTACTGTATTCGATTGAAGGACAATTGGGACCAGAATCTATTGTGATTTTCTCTAGGAGAAACAAAGAGAGTGATTTCTTTCAGCCCTATGTTTATGATGGGGTGGAAATGGAGCCAGATTTTAAAATTTATCAAAGTGAACCTATTTATAACATCATTCGTAATTTAGATTACCCAAAATTTGCAAAATCAATTTCAGTAGAAGGACTTCCAGAGAAAGATTGGAGTATTTTACAAAATCCATTCACAGAAGTGGTCACTCCAATTCAGAGTGATGGTTTTTTAATAGGATTTATTATAACAGGAAAATTAATTTCTGAAGAAAATTATACCGATGAAGATCTTGAATTTTTAAAACTCACTTCAGAAATAGCTGGGAATTTTATTTTAAAACTTTGGGATATTTCTGAAATCAAAGAAGAAGTAGATCATCTTCACTCTTCTATAAAATCTCATGAGTCAATCTCTGCTTTAGTGGAAGCTTTGTATGATTGTAATAATTTTGATTCTCTCTTTGATGAATTAAATGATCGAATGCAGAGAGATTTTGGAATATTAAAAATGACTTTACTTATTCTTTCTCAACAAGAGGAATATATAATCTTCAATTCTAATTTTTTTTCTATTGATACAATTAGTAAATTTGTTATAAAAAAAGATTCTAAAATTGTCTCTCTTATTTCTCAAGTAACAGGAATGTATAAGATTGAAAATTTTGAGGCTTATACAGAGCTTACTTCTCAAATATCTAAAGATGAACTACAAAACATGAAGGAATTTTCACTCTTCCCTTTGATTCATTTGGGAAGATTATTCGGCATATTAGTTGTTCACGAAATTGAGTTAGAGGAATGGAAAGCAGATTTAAAACAAACTATTATACAAGTATCCAATTTAATAGCTCCAATTGTTGCTAATCTTATATTACAAACAAAAACAGAAGTCTTTTCAAAAAATCCATTCAATCCAGTGCAAGATGCTATTGAAAGAGAACTAGAGAAAGCGAAAGAATTAAACCAAAAATTTACTTTAGTCGTCTTAAAGGTCTTGAGTGTAACTCGAATTTTAAATTTACTAGGTTTGGATTTTTTTAGAGATTATATGAGTTTTTTAACCGCAAAACTTCAAAATCAAATTCAAGGAGAAGATTGGATTTCTAGAATTGGAGAAGGAAAATTTGCTATCTTTTTAAGTGGGAGAGACAAGTTTCAAGCAGAAGAATTTTTTTCCAACTTAAAACAAGAATTAATAAAATTTCCAAATCCTCCAAGGGATTTTAAATTATCAATTCAACTTTATTCCCTTACCTTTCCTGATCAAACCCAAAGCAAAAGAAAATTTATTGAACTAATTGAAGATACTTAAAGGAGATATTTATGAAAGTCTTTTTTGTGATTTTTCTATTTTTTGTATTTCAACTTAACGCTAAACCTAAGAAGGTTGCAGCAGTAAGGGAAGGCGTGCATGCCCTTACTCTTCAATGGATTGAGGGGAAGCCGGGTAAAATTAATTTTAAAAAAATTTCGGAAGATACTTTTGAAGTAGAAGGAGAACAACGAAATTCAAATACAGGAGATTTTCTAACGATTCTAGGAACAATCAAAGTAAGAAATTCAAAAGAGCTTGAATTTGTTGGACAAATTCAAACACGAGTATCTCATATTTTTGATGGAAATACTTGTTTGAGAAATCAAGTGCAAATTTTTAAAGCTCATGGAAAAAGAAAATACTGGCGAATGCAGGATAAAATCAATTGTGATGGTGTAGTTACAGACTACATAGACATTTATTTTTAAAAATAAAATCTTTTAATTATTCAAAGCAAACTATGAATTTAAACATATTCTTCAGACTTTTTCTTTTAATTTTGATTTCTTTTTTTTGTAAACCGGCTACAGGGGAGTTTGGATTTGCTGTGACAAATGATCTAGGTAAAGATATTTTAGAAAAAGAAGTTTCGCAAATAACTGATTACAAAATGATGCGAGAGGGAGTTATTTTTTCTCCTAATGATACAATTCATTATGTATATAAATTTAAATGGAATCTTTTCGATTATAATTATTCTCAAAAAGATGAATTCTATGTAGCATTAGAAAAAGAGTCTTTAGGATTTGTTGAAATTGAACTAAAGAAGAAATTTATTGAACCAGATAGCTACTCTCTAAAAGATAAGTTTAATCGATTGGACGTTGGGCGTTATAATTTAAAAGTAGCTTATGAAGGAGATGTAATTGATAATATAATATTTGAAGTGGTTCCAGAGGAAGGTTATAAAGTTACAGAAGATGTAGGAAATGAACCTGATGAAATTATTCGTTATTCTAAATAACAATGTTTTGAATAAATTATTTCTTTTCTAATAAATTAATAATGTCTTTGTTTTTTAGGACTTTAGCAATATCTAAAGGAGTACTTCCTATGTCATTTTTTGCGTTTATGTTAGCTCCTTTGGAAATAAGAATTTTAACAATATTTATATTTTGAGTTTCTACAGCTTCATGGAGAGGGGTTATACCTTCTCTATCTGCAAGATTTGGATCGGCTCCATTTTCAAGCAAATAATTTACAACTTCAAACTTGGAATTAGAAATTGCATCTAGAAGAGGGGTTCTACCTTCTCTATCTCTTGCATTTAAATTTGCTTTATTTTCAACTAACATAATTACAATCTCTAAATTGCCTCTTATACAAGCAAAGTGTAAAGGAGTAACTTCTAAATAGTCTCCTTGGTTCACATTTACGTTGAGCGACAAAAGATGAGAAAATGTTGGAGGATCCTTAATTTTATGAATAGGAGTCATTCCATCTTTATCTTTAGCATTTGGGTTGGCTTTATTGGCAAGGAGAAGTTTAGCTATTTCTAGGTTATTGACATAATGAAGTGGAGTTTCATCGAAATTATTTTTAATGTTTGCATTTGGGGACTTAGAAAGTAGAAATTGAGTTGCTTCTAAGGCGGATGATTTCACAGAATAAAAAAGAGGAGTGTTTCCTTCATTGTCTTTTAGAGTAAGATATGCTTTTTTTTCAGATAGGTATTCTAGTATATCCAAAGCATTTACAGACGCAGCAATATGAACAGCACCACTTCCATCGTTTGCTTTGGTTTGAATGTCGGCACCTTTTTCAACTAGAATTTTTGCAATAGATAAGGACTTACGGCGTATAGCTCCTAGTAAAGGAGAGTATCCAATTTTGTTTTTTAAGTGAATGTTTGCTTTGCTTTTTAATAACAAGTTTACAATAGGAATAGCGTCTTTCTCTGGTAAAAATTCACAAGCTAAATGAAGAGGGGTTCTTTCACTTGCATCTTTAGAATTTAAATTTGCATTATTTTTAATGAGAATTTTGATAATGTCTATGTTAGCTTTTAATACGGCCTTATGAAGTGGAGTGCTTTCATATAAATCTTTCTGATTTATATCGGCTCCTTCTTCAATGGCTTTTTTAACTGATTCTTTATTTCCTTTTTCAATAAAGTCCCACAAGTCTTCATCGGGATTGGCATATAAATTTAATGAAATGCAAACAATAATTATAACGAACAAGAAACGCATGAATTCAAATTCTCCTTTAGTTAGCTTTTGGATAACTACTAGTTTGTTTTTTCATATTTTCAACACTAATTCCTATGACCCATATAGTAACTAAAAAAACTCCAATAATTTGATGTAAACTTAATTTTTCATTGATGAGTCCAAGGGCTAATATGGCAGTTACAGCAGGTCCGCTTGCTCCAATTACAGAGGTTAAAGCCGGACCAATGATAGGAACACCAAAATTATTCAATAAATAACCAAATAGAGTGGTTGTAGCAAGTAAAATACATCCAACAACTAGTTCTGCAAAACTTTCCTTTGGAATTTCAAAATCAAAAAAAGGGAGAATCGCTGATCCTAAAATTAAGATAATGGTAAAATTGATAATAGAAAAAGGAGCTGGATGCATTTTTGCAAGACGGACCATTATAACATACCCTGCAAAGGTAGCCCCTGAAATAGCAGCAGAGACTGCTCCAAAAAGAACATTTCCTCCTTTGCTTGTAAAACTAGCTTCGGGAATAGTTAAAAAGCCTCCTAAATAGATAGTAATCATCGCAAACACAAGAGAAATAGGAGGTTTTTCTTGAAAAAAAATCCATAAAATAAGTATAGTTACTGTTGGATAAATAAAAAAGATTGTAGTTGCTACCCCTGTGGGAATTGAACCTAAAGCAAGATAAATGCTAAATGAAGAAACAAATAATAAACATCCGCTTGCTAAAGAAATGATGAGTTTATTTTGGTTCTCTGACAAGGTTAGGTTTTTGATATCTATCCATGTATTTTTGTAAATTTTAGGAGAAACAACGAAAGCTAAAACAGGAAGAGCAATCAACATTCGAATTACAAGAATGAGTATGGAATTCCCTAGACTAGGAGAGATAAAATTTCCAGTTTCCCAAATTCCTAAAATAGTTTGTTTACTTAAAATAACTCTTGTAATAATATTTTGAAGTGACATAATGAAAGCAGAAATCAAAATAAAAACAACTCCTTTCATAAATCGAGGATGAGAACGTGAGTGCGATTCAGCTTCTTGGGGAGATGGATTAGGAGTTTTTTTTGTATCTAAAATTTTTGGATTATGTTTAGTTTGGCTCATTCATTTCCCTTTAACTAATAGTAACATAGTAATATAAGTTATGGATGGTCAAGGGATTTTTCTAGAAAAAAAATTTTTTTAAATTATTTTCACTTTTAATAGAAAGGAAATAACTATGGAATGGAAAAAATTAGAAAAAAAATATGCTTCGGCACGTGCAGGTATATTGACTAATCAAAGCGCTTTTGGTGGTAAATTAGGTCAAGTTTATCATTTTGAATATTTTCGAGAGAATTGGAATTTAACTCATATTTTTTTACCAGAACATGGTCTTTTTGCAGAACTACAAGATCAAGTTTCTGGTTCTTCACTTAAGTATAATTATGGAAATATTAAAATCATAAATCTTTATGGAGAAGAAGAAGCAAGTTTAGTTTTATCTAAGGAAGTATTGAAAGAGTTAGATGTAATTATTATAGATATTCGAGATGTAGGAGCAAGATATTATACATTTCTTACAAGTGCTTACTATATTTTAAAAACAATTCACGACTTAAATCAAGAATCTTACCCTCACACAGTAGAGGCAATTGTAATTGATTCTCCAAACCCTGTAGGAAGAAAAATAGAAGGAAGTCCTCTCAAACCAGAGTATGAATCCTTTGTTGGGGTCTCAGGAGTAGTGCATAAACATGGGCTTACTCCCGGAGAACTTCTAAATTACTATAAACAAAAATTTTCACTCAACGTAAAATTGCATGTTTGTGAAATAGGAGAAGTCTATTTTAAAAAAGATGATTTTTGGATTCCTCCTTCTCCAAACATACCAAGTATAGAAACATGTCTTGTATATTCTGGGCAGTGTTTGCTAGAAGGAACTAATCTTTCAGAAGGGAGGGGAACTACTCGTCCTTTTGAAATCTTTGGCGCTCCTTTTCTTGATATCCAAAATAAGTTTTTACTAGTTCAGTTAAATCGTTATGCAAATGAGACTTACTTTTTAAGACCCTTGTATTTTCAGCCTACTTTTCATAAATATGCAAATACAATTTGTGGTGGATTTCAACTTATACCTACTTCAAAAAAATTTCATTCTTTATTATTTACCTTACATTTTATCCGAACAGTTCGAGAGGTATATCCAAACCATTTTCAATATTTACAAGGTCCTTATGAATTTCGTTCAGACAAAAGAGCTATAGAGCTTTTAGTAGGAGATCCTATTTTACTTAGTTACTTAGAAGGAAAGGGTAGTTATTTAGAAATGAAAGCTTATTTAAGAGAAAAAGAAGAAGAGTGGGAAGATGAAATTGAAGAAATAAAAATTTACTGATAAATAAAAAACTTGAGCGTAATAACAAATCTACGCTCAAGTACAGTAATTTGTAATGGGGAAAAACTAAGACTTGGTAACAAATTTTTTTAGATATCTCTCACTGATTTCTTTAAAGTCAAAGAGTACAAATACATCTGTTGTTCCAAAAACTTTATCAATTGCAGGATGACCACAAATCTTAGAACCAACTCTTAAGTACCCTTTTATAAGAGGAGGGATAGTTTTAGAAATTTCTTTCATATTTTCAATTTTCAAGTTAGGATCAAAACCTTCAATTTTATGAGAATCCAAGGGGCGAATGTCAAATTCTTCTCCGGCAAGCCCATCATTCTCTTTAAGGTACGCGTAAACTTCGGAGGCAACTCTTGGGGACGTTGAGTGAATAGAACCACATCCCATAAGATAACGTAAATTGTTTATTTGCATGTACTCTGCAAGTCCTCCCCAAAGTAAACTAATAACTGAACCATTTCTGTAATTAGGATGAACACAACTTCTACCTACTTCAGCAAAATTATCTTCGAGTTTGTAGATTTTTGTAAGATCAAATTCTGTTTCAGAATAAAAACCTATATTTTGTTGTGCAACGTCCTTTCTTAAAATCCTATATGTTCCTACAACTTCATCCTCTTGATTTTTATCGATTACTATCAAATGATCGCAGTAATAGTCGTATTCATCTCTATCTTTTTGAGTTGCGGCAGATTGAGGTAAGCCTTCCCCCATTTCTAAATTAAAAATATTGTATCGGAGGGAGAGAGCTCTTTCAACCTCTAACTGGTTTTCAGCCAAACGTACCTCTAACTTTCTTTCAATCCCTTTATTTACTTCTGTAAGAATTAATGCCATAAGTCAATCTCCTTAAATGATTAGGTGAGATTAACTGATGAAACTTTTACATTTGAATTACAGAGTAAAAAAATTTATTACTCAATCTAGTGAAAAGTATGTAATAATTTTACTTGTATTTTCTATGAAATATAATCATTTATAATCAATTTGTAAAAATAAAGGTATTACGTAAATAAACTGAAAACTTTTAGTAATGATATTCTTATAACTAATCTTGCTCACAAGAAAAGTTTGGATTTTTAATTAAGGAATGTTAACTCTTCTATTTGTTGATTGTATAAATCTAAGATTGCATAAATTGAATTTAAATGAGGAGTAAATAACTTATATTTTTTTGCAAGAGAAACTAACTGTCCTAAAATAGCATCTACTTCCATTTTCTTTTTTGATTCATAGTCTAAAAGCATAGAGGTTTTGTAAGGTTGCATGTTTTCAGTTCTTTGGATCATTTCTTTGATCATAGTTTGAGTGATTTTTTTACCTTCATGGTTTGCAATCATACGCACTTCATTCATAAGTTCATAACATAGTTTTTTAATATTTTGATTTTGAATTAAAATTTTTGTATTTGTATTACAAATTACGGAAAGAGAATTAAAGGGAACATTCCAAAGAAGTTTTTCAAACCTAGAGCGTCTTAAATCATTTGTAAATTGAACTTCAATTTTAGCATTTTGAAACAAATTCACAACTTCTCTTGCTATTTTCTTATGAGCTGAATTTAATGCACCAATCTTTACCAAGCCGTAATCTAAATGATGAATTACGTTAGGTGATCTTCTATTTATACAAGTAAATGCAAGTCCTCCAAGTATGGGATTTTTTATTTTTTTGGAAATAGTTTCTTCCATATTGATCCCATTTTGAAGAAAAAGTAAAATTGTTTTTTCATGAATAATTGGTTGAATGAGTACAAGAATTTTTTTTGCATCTTCTTGTAGATTAGTTACTTTTGTTGATATAATTACTAAATCACTCAAAGACATTCCTGTTGTTTGCGAAAAAACTTTGACTTGAATTTCAAAATCTCCCCATATACTTTTTATTTTGATTTTATTTTTTGCGTGTTTTGCCAATGTTTTAGAATAGTATTCTACATTTAATCCAGAGGTTTGGAGTTTGGCTCCATAAAATGCTCCCACGGCTCCTGCTCCAATTACAGAAACTTTCATTGATTTCCTTCCTTATTTCTTAATATTTCAGAATAAGTAATACTAGTTCCCTCATGTAATTCATAAATTTCTAAGTGAAAATAGTTTTGATTTTTCATTCCTTCCATAAAAAATTCCAACTTATTTTGATTGGGTTTATATTCTATTGCAAAAAAAGCAGGATGAGAACACGCCCTACCTATAAAAAATCCATCTTTTAATTTTGCGTTTTTTAAAATTAGTTTGTGAATTCTTTTACTGCTTGTTTTTGTAAAACTATATTCATTTCCACCTTGATAAATAGTAATAATGGATCTATACTCTTTTTCATCTTTGTATAAAACTTTTTGCTTTATATAGGATTCATTCATATAAGCCTGAAGACTTTCACAATTTGTAGAAGGAGGCGGGTATCGTGAGAGATAGGAATCTAAAACATATCCATGATGTTTTTTTGTGTTTACTTCTCTCCAAAAACCTTTTATGTTGCCTTGTTCTCCTTGGGGAGGAGACAGTTCTTTTATTAGCTCCAGTCTTGTTCCGTAAGGTAAAGTAAATAGTAACTCTGAATTTGCATTTGGTAAAACATACAGTCCAATTCCATCGGGATGATGCACATAAAAATGTCCACCAAGTAAAATATCTTGCGACAACAAAACTATAGGAAAAAGAAAAATAAATAAGATTTTCATTGCATTCTAGTCCTACAAGTAACTTTGAAAATGTAAAAAATACGCATATATTAATTTTTTTAGATTTATGAAAGAATATACTAACTGAAAATTTGTTTGTGATTGTCTAGTTTTATTTTTAAATATTTTTATGGGTAGATAAATGAAATTTTCAAAAAACACTTGGATTAAAATTTTTATAGTCATTTCTGTTCTCTGTTTTGTTCTTCTATATTATTTCTTAGGATTTTCTGAATATCTTACATTTGAAAATCTCAAGTCGCAAAAAGATTTCTTGAAAGATTATGTAGAAAAAAATTTATTTCAAAGTTCTATAATTTATTTCTTAAGTTATATTATTACTGTAGCTGTAGGTCTTCCGGGTGCAAGCGTGCTGACTTTAGCTGGAGGAGCGGTTTTTGGATTGGTCTGGGGAGTTGTTCTGGTTTCTTTTGCAAGCACAATAGGAGCTACTCTCAACTTTTTGCTCTCTCGCTATTTTTTTCAAGACTTTGTCAAAAAGAAATTTCCAAAACAAATCAAAGAAATTAACGAAGGCATTCAAAAAGATGGAGCTTTTTATTTATTTACTCTTAGAATGATTCCACTTTTTCCTTTCTTTTTAATTAACTTACTTATGGGGCTTACTAATATTTCCGTTTGGACATTTTTTTTTGTAAGCCAAATTGGAATGTTGCTTGGAACCATTGTTTATGTAAATGCTGGAACTCAAATTGCCAATATTGACTCTGTTCAAAAAATTTTTTCACCTGAGATAATTCTTTCTTTTTCTTTACTGGGAATTTTTCCAACTCTTACCAAAAAAATTATAAACGTAATTCAAGAAACAAGGATTCTTCGAAAATACAAGAAACCTAAACGATTTGATTATAACCTTGCAGTTATTGGTGCGGGTTCTGCTGGTTTGGTTTGTGCTTATATTGCTTCTACTATTCGAGCTAAGGTAGCTTTAATTGAAAAACATAAAATGGGAGGAGACTGTCTAAATTATGGTTGTGTACCTTCTAAAGCTATCATCTCTTCTGCTAAAAAATTTCATCAAATTCAAAAATCTAATCTTTATGGAATTCAGGTAAATTCTTATTCATTAAATTTTATAAAAGTTATGCAAAGAGTGAAAGAAATCATTCAAAAAATTGAACCTCATGATTCTGTTGATCGGTATACAAAATTAGGAGTGGATTGTATATTAGGAAATGCTAAATTAGTTTCTCCTTATGAAGTGGAAATTGATGGAAAAATTATAACAACTAAAAACATTATTCTTGCGTCTGGTGCAGAGCCACTCATTCCAAACTTAGAAGGAATTGAAAACGTTCAGTATTTAACTTCTGAAAATCTTTGGGAATTAAAAAATTTACCAGAAAAATTAGTTGTCTTAGGTGGAGGAGCTATTGGTTGTGAATTGGCTCAAGCTTTTAGTAGACTTGGTTCTAAAGTCACTATCATAGAAATGACTGAATATCTTTTAAATAAAGAAGATAAGTTTGTTTCGGAATTTTTATATCATAAATTTACACAAGAAGGTATTCAAATTCTTACTCAAACAAAAGCTCAAAAGTTTATAGTCAAAGAAAATAAAAAGTTTATTCAATGCGTAAAAGATAATCAAATTTTTGAAATAGAATTTAATGAAGTTCTTTTAGCCTTAGGGCGTAAACCTAGAACTTTTGGGTTTGGATTAGAAGAACTTGGAATTTCACTCAACGTAAATGGTACCATTCAAGTGAATGAATATCTTCAAACAATCTATCCAAATATTTATGCTTGTGGAGATGTAGTGGGACCATATCAATTTACTCATGTTGCTTCTCATCAAGCATGGTATGCTACTGTAAATGCTCTTTTTCGTCCTTTCAAAAAATTTAAGGTTAATTATGACATAATTCCATACGTAATTTTTACTGATCCAGAAATTGCAAGAGTGGGACTCAATGAAAAAGAAGTATTAGCTAATCATATTGACTATGAAGTGACTACCTTTCCTTTTGATGATTTAGATCGTTCAATTACAGAAACAGAGCTGGAAGGAAAAGTACAGGTGATCACTCCAAAAGGAAAGGATAAAATTTTAGGAGTAACTATCATAGGAGCCAATGCAGGAGAACTTTTAGCAGAATTCACTCAAGCAATGAAACACAAAATAGGACTTAGAAAAATTTTAGGAACTATTCATCCTTATCCTACTCGTTCTGAAGTTGCAAAGTACATTGCTGGAGCATGGAGAAAAGCTCATGCACCCGAGAAAGCTCTAAAGTTTTTGGAAAAGTTTCATTCTTGGAGAAGATAGAAACCTGCTAATGATTAGGAGTTATTTCCTCCTGTTGATTCGTTCTTGAAGAATTTTAAGACCCAATGTAAGGAAAACCTAATTTTCCTGATTAACTATTTTTTTCCATTATCAAACTATTCATCAAAGACAAAAATTCTATTCCGTCTCTGTCCCGTCATTTGCAATAAATCAATGTTTAGAAGAAGTTTAGAAAACGAATTGAGTTCTCTCAATTTGAGAGATGCTTTTTCTAGCAATGTATAAGTCTCTTATCATTTTACTGCTATGTGTCGTTTAGGATATTGTAAAGTGACTTTTTTCAATGAAAGGATTTCCATTTGCCTTTTTGTTCAGCTAAAAAAATCATAAATGCCTTGATTGTATTTGGATGAAATCCAAAAGAATGATAATGATCATTTCTCCAAGCTGGGTATATGAAAGAGTTAGGAATGATAGAATCAAATAAAAGAGTAAATCCATCGTTTGGTCCATAAGGAGCTAAACTTAAAAAAAAAGGCTTAGCTCTTTCTGTTACGTGTCTGTAAAGTGGAACTGCTACTAGTGAAATTGCAATCAAATTTTCTGGTAAAATAAAATCAGAATCTAAAACATTTCCCTTCCCTGCTTTTAAAGAAACCAGGGAGTTCCAATTGTAACCTTTAAGAAAAAAATAAGTTCTTGCCTCTAAATAATTTATCCAAGAATTTTCAATAATTTGAATAACGTAAGAACCACGCAAAATACCAGAGATGTTGAACCAGCCGATCACATTTTTATAGTATACTTCATTTCCACAAATTTGAATGGATCGCTTTATATCTGAACTTCCTTTTGAAGGTGAGACAAAAATAATTTTTTCATTCTTTACAGAATTTTTCAAGTATTCACAAATGATCTGTCCATTTTCATCTACTGAACCAACATGGTTGATGGGAACTGTTTCCACTGAAATCCCTAATTCTTCTGCTAATTCTTGAATTTGGCTACCTCTAGCTCGAATCTCTGGATTGTCTTGGAAAAACATTCCCGGTACTAAGGACAGTTTGATGTTTTTTCCTGTATAATTGATATTTACTTTTGATATTTTGTTTTCTATGGTTTTGAGTTCGTTCAGGAAATGCTTTGTTTTTTTATCTTCTAGAATTCTTTGATAAAAAATAGAAGTGGCTTTATCTATATCTTCTGTTTCATCGGCAATTCTTTTAAGGATTGCTTGGTTTATGTTTTCAAACTTAGGAAATTCAAGGTATGATTTTTTTGCCCAGTCTAGATACTCTTTTTCGTCCTCGCAGAGATCTCTTACATTATATTCATGAAAGTTACATGCAACTCTGATGGTTTTTTCTTCAATGAGAATAGGTCTATCCACTCTACAATGTAAGAATATAATTAAGAATATGAAAAGGGGAAGAGGATTGTTTTTCAATTAGGCAAGACAAAAAACAAGACTGAAATATATTCATTTTCAGCCTTGTACTAGTTTAATTAGTCACCATGTACGATGGTGCATTTTGTGACTAACACAGAACCTAGGATACTGTTCATTTTATAATCTAAGGCTCTTACGTTGTTGATATTTCCTTTTTGAGCAGCCGCTTTAATTCCTGCATTTCCAGTAGCTACTAGTCCAAGATAGGCGGTAGCGCAAGCCTCACCGGTTTTTGTGCCCAATCCTTCTTTTTCAGAAGCATCTTTATTGATAATGGTGGCATTTTCCACTACATCAGTATAGAGACTTCCTTGTAATCCCCCCAATAGAGAAACACAATTTGAGAGAAACAGAGTAGCCAAAACCACACTCAACCAAAGTAAATATTTTTTCATAGGTTGTCCTTTTATTCTAAATTTGTTCCATACTATTGATTGCAATTCTTTTTTTCAATAAAAATTTTTTACTAAATTTATTAAATAACAGTCAGAAAAAATATGTTATTAAAAAAAAGTCTTATGTTAAAAAATAGAATCTTTCTAATACTTAGTTTGTGGGAAATTTATTTAATTATTTACAAAAAAGTTATGAAAAAATATATTTAGGTATCATGTTTGATCTTGATGAGTTTCATAGCAATTATAAAATTTTTTCATGTTGTTTGAACTTTTTTCTTACTACACACGTTTTTACGTGTTTTTTTATGACTGGTTTAATTTGGCTTGTGCAAGTAGTTCATTATCCTACGTATAAATTTATTGATAAAACTCAATTTCAGGAATATCAGATTTTTCACACAACGTCTATCTCTTGGATTGTGGTTCCCATTATGATCATAGAAATTATTTCAGGTGTTTTTTTACTTTTTTCTATGAAAATAAATTTTTGGAATTTTCTCAATCTCTTGGGAGTGTTTGGAATTTGGCTTGTTACTTTTTTATTTAGTGTAAACTATCACAATCAATTGCACAGAGGATTTGATTTAAATGCAATTGAAAACCTAATTTTAACAAATTGGTTTAGAACTATATTTTGGACTTTGCGTTCTTTGGGATGGATTTATTTTTTGAATTCTAAAATCCACTAGAAAAACTTTTCTCAAATTCTAAAATGGCAAAATATGAAACAAAAACAAATTCCAAGCTATTTAAATTCTATGAAGTTTGTTAGTTTTTTTGTTATTTTTTTACTTAACCTAACAACACTCAATCCTCAACAAAATAAAACAGAATCTAAAAACGATTATAAAAAATGGGCTTATGTTTATTCTAATTCTTTAGAAAAATTTTCACGAAACTACATAAAAAAAATACAAGAAAACTATGATGTATTGTGTGTTACTGGACTCATGCTTCGAGGAACAGGAGTACTTCGATTTGAAAATGAGCTTATAAATAAATTACAGAAAGCAGAGATTGACTATAAAGCTTCCAAACCTCTCATTTATCCAATGGTTACTTTTAGTTCAATTAAAGATGGAATCAATTTATTAACAAGAGAAAATCCTAGAGCTAAATCGATTGATAATTTAATAAACTTTTTAAAGAGACATCAATTTAAAGGTTTACATTTGGATTTTGAAGGTCTGCCTGCTGAGTATTCCAAAGACTTAGGGATTTATTTAAGCGAACTAAAAAAAGCATTAAGTGAAAATGAAATGAAACTTACCTTTGCTCTTTTTCCTCAAGTAGAATTTTCCGATGACAGATTGTTTCATAAAATGGAAAACATAGCACCCAACGTAGATGAAGTCGTACTTATGGCTTATGATTATAAAAATACAAAAACTGATCCGGGTTGTGTGAGTCCTCCTGAATGGGTAAAAAAAAATATACAGGAAGTTTTAAAACAATTTTCACCAGACAAAGTTTGGGTAGGACTGGCATCTTATGGGTATGAATGGAATGCCGATCAAAAACGAGTAAGTGTAGTCTCTGCAAGAGAAGGAGAAGTTCTCCTTTCTAAATACCCATTTGAAAAAGATAAGTCTTCTTGTGTAAAAATTACAAAGAAAGAAGGTAATTCTCAAAGTGTAATTTATTATTCAAATCGAGAGACGCGAAAAGAAGTCATAGAAAAAATAAAAAATTTTTCGGTCTTGGGAACTGCTTTATGGCGATTGGGTTTAGAAGAAGACTAAAAATTGTAATAGATGATCTTTTAGGAGGATAACTTGAACTATACAAAGGAGGAATTATTTGAAAAGCATTTAGAATTTGAAATGAGTTTAGTGGAGTCTCATAAACTTTCTCAAACTCTTTTAGATGATCTAAACTTTTTTTATGAGCAAATAGAAAACGAAACTCTTGAGTCTATTTTTCCCAAAGATAAACTAGAAGAGCAAGTTTTTCAAATTTTAGAAGAAGTTGAACTCAATCAAGAAATTTTAGACTTATTACATCAAGCTATAGAAAGAACACTAGAACATATAAGAAAAGATTTTTCTATTATTAGTTCCACTATAGATAAGCAATCTTTTCAAGAGCTTTTGAAGGCTTTGCTTGCCTTCAAAGAGATTCGAAATCAATTTGTTCATTTTGTTATCCACTCTCCTGCTTACTCTAGAATGATTTCCAATATTCTTTACTCATCCATTAAAGATTTTTTAATTACCCAAAACCCTCTCACAAAGAATAATCCATTAGGAAACTCTATCTTAAAACTGGGGCAGGACCTTTTAAATAGTTTACCCGGTATGGAAGGAAATTTTGATAAAAAGATTACCGAGTTTATAGAAAAAAACTTGGGAGGTAGAATTCAAGAAAGTGAAAGTTTTATTATAAATGAACTTGATTCAGAAAATACAAAAGAAATTTTACAAGAACTTTGGAAGTTTTTAGAAACTCATACTTTTTCGGACCTTGCAAGTAAGATTTCTTCAGAGAACATAAAAGAAGTTTTACAAACACTACCCGGTTTTCTTAAACATTTAAAGACAAAAAAAATTTTTTCTAAATACACGAAAGAAATTATAGATAAATTTTATTCCAAATATTCTCAAAAGAAGATTTCTGATTTAATAAATGATTTTGGCTTTTCCAAAGAAAATACAATTCCCATCTTAGCAGAGAATTTAAGTTCAGTTTTAGATAACGAAAAATTTCGAGAAAAGTATAAACAATTTATTTCTAGAAGATTGAAAATGTTTTATGATAAATTGTAAAATTTGTTGCATTCATATTGAGAAATCTGAACTCCTAAAGGAATTTAATTTTTGGTATTTGCGGGAGGCTCCTATAGAAAAAAATTGTAAAGGTTATGTATACGTTGAGTGCAAACGTCATGTGGAAAGTTATATTAATTTAAGTCAAGAAGAATGGAAAGAATTTTCCCAAGCAATTGAATATGGAATGAAATGGATTGCTGAAAACTACTCTCCTCAAAAAATTTATATTGTTTCTATTGGAGAGCAAGTTCCTCATTTGCATGTGCATTTAGTTCCAAGGTATTTAGAAAGTCAAAAAGGACTAGATCACTTAAAGTCAGTGTTGTGAAAACAATCCAAGATTTTTGTGTTGTTACTAGCTATTTTAATCCTGCGAACTTTCAAACCAAAAAGCAAAACTATTTCCAATTTCGAGAACAATTTATAAAATTTAAAATCCCCCTGTTTACGGTAGAGCAATATTTTACTAAGCCAGATCTAAGTAACCTTTCTAACGTAATTTCGTTAAATGGAGGAGCAATTCTTTGGCAGAAAGAAAGATTATTGAATTTGGCTATTTCTAAACTTCCAAGAAATTATAAGTTTATAGCTTGGATGGATTGTGATATACTCTTTGAAAATTGGAATTGGCTTGAAGAGACAATCCAGCAACTGAAAAATTTTCCAGTCATCCAGCCTTATTCTAAAGTGTACAGATTGCCAAAAGGAATTCAAAAGCCACAAAGAGAGGGTTCAATTTGGAATAGTTTTGGTTATGTTTATAGAGAGAATCCCGATCTTTGCTTGACGGGAAATTTTGACCTTCATGGACATACAGGTTTTGCTTGGGTTGCTAAACGAGAAGTCTTGAAATTTGGACTCTATGATAGGGCTATTCTTGGAAGCGCCGATCACATGATGGCTCATGCTTTTGTGGGAGATTGGGAGTCTCCTTGTATAGTTCGTATTTTAGGAAGGATGAACCCTATTTTAAAAGATTTTCAGACTTGGGCAAAAAAAGTATATTCAATTACTCAAGCTAGCATAAGTTTTGTTGAAAATACAATTTTTCATTTGTGGCATGGAGAAGAACAGAATAGAAGTTATGTTTCTAGAAATAAAATTTTAGTTCAATATGGTTTTGATCCTCAATGTCACTTAAAAATAGGAAAAAATGGACTATGGGAATGGAAGAGTAAAGAAGAAAGGCTAATTCAATTTTGTAAAAATTATTTTATTTCAAGACAAGAGGACAGCTAATGTGGGAGTGGATTTTAAATTTATTTCGAAAGAGCAAAAAAAAGAAAATTGAAGAAATTGCAAATAGAGTGGAACGATTCAAAAAACGTTACGAGCAAGCTAAGGATGTTATCAAGTACAACATTAGTAAAAAATATCACTACTTAATTTTAAATTCAAACACAGTCGAAGAAGCAGAGCATTATGAGAATGAATTTTATAAAAAACTAGAAGAACAAGGAGTTGATTTGAAAAATTATAAAGAATCAAAAGGGTATGCTATAGATGATACAGATTTTACTCATCAAAATTATACTAGCCATAGAGATTCAACCATAGACGATTCCTCTATTATTTATTATTCTACTCAAAGTTCGCAAACAACAGATGAAAGTTCATTTACAGAAGGACAAGGAGAATTTGGAGGAGGTGGAGCAAGTGAATCTTGGGAAGAAACCAGCTCTGATAATAGCTAATTTTTACTTAAGATTTTTATATTTTATTATTTACTTTTGTACGAGTTCAATTTTTAGTTTTCCAATTCCTTTCTATGAAAATTGGAAAGTTTTTGTTGGAAAAAATTTGAATTATTCTAATCATTCAAACGAATGGATAAATATTCCAAGTTTAACATTTAGACCATCGCAAATTCAAAATCTTCCGCAAACAGCTGTTTTGTCGTTTACACTTTATAAAGATTTTGAACTCTCTAAGTCTACCTTAGATAAATTAGAAAGAGATATTGGAATTTATTTTCCTTTTATTACAAATGTA
>CALDSP010000214.1 GCA_937924465.1 uncultured Leptospiraceae bacterium | reverse complement strand
TTCCCAGTTGGGTTAATAAAATATTTTGTATTTTTTAAAAGTTCAAGAGGAATCACTTTTTTTATACATTCCTCAATCACTGCTTCTTCAATTTGTTTATGGGTGACTTCCGGGCTGTGCTGGGTGGAAAGAACTACAGTGTCAATTTGAACTGGTTTGTTATTTTCGTAAACAACTGTAACTTGAGACTTAGAATCGGGTCTAAGCCATGGTAGTATTTTTTCATGACGTAGTTTAGAAAGGTGTTGTAAAAGCAAATGTGCATAATAAATAGGAGCAGGCATAAATTCGGGAGTTTCATTGATAGCAAAACCAAACATTAAACCTTGATCTCCTGCCCCTTGTTCTTTATAAAGTCCTTCTCCTTCATTCACTCCTTGAGCAATGTCTGGACTTTGTCGGTGAATGTGAGTAGAAACTACGGCATAATCAGCATCAAAATATAGATTGATATCATTGTATCCAATTTTGCGAATTACGTTACGTGCTATTTCTTGAGCATCTACTTTTCCTTGACTTGTAATTTCACCGGCAATTACTACTAAATTTGTTGTTACTAAAGTTTCACAAGCCACACGAGATTTTGGATCTTGACTTAGATATGCATCTAGAATTGCATCGGAAATTTGATCACAAATTTTGTCGGGATGTCCTTCAGAAACAGATTCTGAAGTAAAAATATAATTTTTTAGAGACATAGAATACTATTCCTATCTTTTAATTTAGTACTAACTTTTAAAAATAAAATTACACGTCAATAATTTACATTTAGTTCGTCAGCAAACCAATTGCGAAATTCTTTTTGTTATTTTACAGGAATGACTTCTAGAATTGTATACTCAGCGCAGTTGTGAACATGAAATGGATCAGAATTGCAAAAATTTTTTATTTCTTCCATTGTATTTGCTTTTGCTAAAATGATCCCACCAGAACGAGGATTTTGCGGACCTGAAGCTAATAATATTTGGGAAGAATATCCTTTGTCAAGATAAGCTCTGTGTTCATGTAAATATTTGTCAATTTCTTCTAGTGGTTTTATATATTGTAAAATAATTACGAAATGTTTCATTTTGTTAATTTTTTTTCATTTGATTTTTTATGTCAATCAATATTATGATCGATTTAAATTGAAAAATTTCAAAGTAGCTTTTGTTTTCCTTTTATGCAAAAACCATATAATCTCTAAAAACCTAAAATAAAAAAAAGTATTAGGTAGAAAAATTCAAATTAACAAACTATGACTATCTGAATCAAACTGAATTGCAAATCAACGATAGAACTCATTTGAGAGCTTGTAGGAGTACAAAATTTGAATCATTACCGAATGAAAAAACAATTTAGATATTTAAAGAAAGGCTAATAAGACGGTATAGAACGTGTTTTGTTTGATAAATTAAAATACCAATTCAGAAAGCAGATTTTATTTTAAGTGAAGGATCCTGTGGATGCGAGCATAATAAGCACGTCACTCCTTTTCGTTACTGAAAAATACATTTTTTTGGATTTGTAAAAAAAACTTAAAAAATAGAAAGATCTCAACCAAAACTGAAAGAGACTTTTGCTAAGCATGGAAACATTATGAAAGATATACTTCTATTTATACTAGCAGCTTTTTTTGAAATCTTTGGGTGTTTTGTGTTTTGGTCTTGTATACGCTTAAACAAATCTATGTATTGGTTAGTGCCGGGAACGATT
Source organism: uncultured Leptospiraceae bacterium (assembly GCA_937924465.1). Lineage (GTDB taxonomy): Bacteria > Spirochaetota > Leptospiria > Leptospirales > Leptospiraceae > CALDSP01. The sequence continues at coordinate 8,790 of CALDSP010000214.1, read as the reverse complement.
TCTCTAATTGTGTTTGCTTTTTTACTAACAAAAGTCCAAACAAATTTAGCAGGAAGAGCTTATGCAATTTATGGTGGAATTTATATTGCAGCCTCACTCTTATGGTTGTATGTTGTAGAACAAAACGTTCCAGATAGATGGGATTTGATTGGAGCGGCCATTTGTATAATTGGAGCATTGATTATTTTACTTATGCCACGTTAAAAAACTTTTTTTATTGTTTATATTTTTATATAACAAACAAAACTTCAATTTTCTAAGTGACAAGAAAAAATATTTTTTAGCTTAGTGTTTAGGTATGAACTTTGAACTTTTACATTCTTCTATTCAAATTGATTCGCGCGAGTTTTTAGAAAACTATTCAGAAATGCAAAACTTAACCCAAATTATAAAAGAAAAAATCCAAAAGAATGCAAATGGTGGAGGTGAAAAACTCATTCAAAAGCACAAGGAAAGAGGCAAACTTTTTGTAATGGAAAGGATTCAAACTCTTTTAGATCCCGAGTCTCCTTTTCTAGAACTTTCTCATTTAGCGGGAGAGAATGTTTATAAAGATTCCGTACCTAAAGCTGGAATTGTTACAGGAATTGGAGTTGTAGCAGGAATCTATTGTATGATTATCGCAAACGACGCAACTGTCAAAGGCGGAACGTATTACCCTATTACTGTAAAGAAACATTTACGAGCCCAAGAAATTGCATTAGAGAATCATCTTCCTTGTGTGTACTTGGTAGATTCAGGAGGGGCTTTTCTTCCCATGCAAGATGAGGTATTTCCAGATAAGGAACACTTTGGAAGAATTTTTTATAACCAAGCCAATCTTTCTGCCAGAAAAATTCCTCAAATTGCTGTAGTAATGGGAAGCTGTACGGCGGGTGGAGCATATATTCCGGCTATGAGTGACGAATCAATTATAGTAAAAGGAAACGGAACTATTTTTTTAGGAGGACCTCCCTTAGTCAAAGCAGCTACAGGAGAGGATGTAACGGCAGAAGAATTGGGAGGTGCTGAAGTGCATTCTAGAATTTCAGGAGTCACTGATCATTATGCTGAGAATGATTTACATGCCTTACAGATCACTCGCTCTATTTTAGAAACGTTACGTGCAAATAAAGAATTTACAGAATTCAATAAAGAAATTAGTTTTCAAGAACCTGTCTATCCTATTGAAGAAATTTATGGAATCATTCCTAAAGATCCAAGAAAATCTTATGATGTGAGAGAAGTTATTGCTCGTTTGGTAGATGGCTCTAGATTTCATGAATTTAAAAAGTTATACGGAGAAACGATCGTTACAGGATTTGCAGAAATTTATGGTCAACTTGTGGGAATCATTGCAAACAATGGAGTTTTGTTTTCAGAGAGTGCACTCAAAGCAACTCATTTTATTGAGTTATGTGATTTAAGAAATATTCCACTTTTATTTTTACAAAACATTACAGGCTTTATGGTAGGAAAAAAGTATGAAAACCAAGGAATTGCAAAAGATGGAGCCAAAATGGTTACAGCAGTTTCTACTTGTAGAGTTCCAAAACTTACTTTGATTATAGGAGGTTCTTATGGAGCAGGAAACTATGGTATGTGTGGAAGAGCATTTTCACCTCGTTTTTTGTGGATGTGGCCCAATGCTAGAATTTCTGTAATGGGGGGAGAGCAAGCAGCTAATGTGTTGTTTACGATAAAACAAGAACAATTAAAAAAAGATGGACTTCCTCTTATGAATGAAGAAGAAACAAAAAACTTTAAAGAACCCATTCTTAAAGATTACCAAGATAAATCATCTTGTTTATATAGTACAGCCAGACTTTGGGATGATGGTGTCATTGATCCAAAAGATACAAGAAAAATCTTAGGGATTGCTTTGCATATTGTATATAATAAAAATTCAACTCTTGAAAGATTTGGAATATTTAGAATGTAGTACGTTATGCGACAGTTTTTAATTTATTTATTTTTTTGTTTATCATTCATTATTTCTAATGAATTAGATGAACGTTACGAAAAAATTTTAGCAGAGGCAGAATTTTATTTACAAGAAAAAAATATCAATGCTACGGTCATTAAATTACAAAAACTAGAAGCAAATTACGCAAACTTAGATTTTCGATTTTATAAACTTTTAGGAGATTTATTCCTTTTAGAAGAAAGAAAACAAGACTCTCTTGTATCATATACAAAAAGTCTAGAACTCAATCCAAATCAACCTCAAATAGCAAAATGGGTTTATAAATTTTATTTAGAAAACAAAGAAATCCAAAAGGCTTTTAATATTCTGCGCGTTTATTTGAGCAGCGAGAAATCTGATTTAGATGCGCGTTTTGATTCTTTAATTCTTTCGGCAAGGCTAGGAGAGAATAAGTATTATGAATTTGCTTTACGAAGAATTAAAAATTTCGCTAAAGAACAGAATGAACAGGAAATTTTAAATAAACTAAAACTTCTAGAATCCCAAAAAAAATGGAAAGAATTAGAAGACATAAGTTTTTATGCTATAAAAAATTTTCCAGAAAATCGAATTTTTTATCGTTATGCGAAAATCTCGTTACAGAAACAAAAATACAATCCTGAAAAATTAGAATTTTTACTTACCTCTCAAACTGCTATTTTTAAGGAAGTCAAAGACTCTCTTGAACTTGCGCAGTTTTATGAAAGGCAAGATCGAAAATTAGAGGCCCTGAACTTATACCGCATTGCTTTTTCAAGAGCATTGCAAAAAAATGGACTCAATTTTGAAGAAGAAATTTTAATTTTACTTAGAAATTTATATTATTCCATAGGCTGGGAAAAAGAAGCCTTAGAAACCTCGGAACTGATTGATTTTTTAAGAAAGAAAGAAAAAGTCCCCATTACCAACTTAGAAAACCGAATACGAGTCACAAAAAATAGAGAATTTCTTACCTCTCTCTTGTTTCTCACACAAAACCAAGACCAAGAAAAGTTCAGGTACTTTAAAACTCTTTTAAAGAAACGAGATGAAGAAAATTGGAACAAAGACTTTTTCGGAGTATTCCCAATCTTTTACTATGAGGAATACTGATCCTCAACCTAAAAAGACAAAATTTGTAGTAACAACAACACCCATCCGAAGTCTTTTTTTAAAAAAATGCTAAGAATTTTTATGAATTAGCAATCAAATAGTAAGAGTGCTAAGTCAAATAGATAAAGGAGTAAAAAATGCAATTTGATAAAATCACTCGCAAAATGGCAGAAGCCTTATCTCGTTCTAGTGAGTTGGCTGAACAATACAAACATCCGGAACAGAGAGAAGAGCATTTAATTTATGCTATTTTAACTCAAAAAGAAGGAATGGCAGAAATCCTCTTCAGTAAAATGGGACTACCTTTGCAAAAATTTATTGATATAACAGAAAGGGCACTTCAAAAATTACCTAAAGTCTCTGGAAGCAATTATGAGAAACAACCCTCTCGTTCCCTGATCCAAATCTTAAAGTATGCAGATTCCATCCGTGCTGATATGCAGGATGAGTATTTATCCACGGATCATGTTTTACTTGCCTATATTCAACATGGAGAAGATGACCTTAAAAAAGAATTTTTACAAAATGGATTAAATTATTCTAAGCTCAAAGAAGTAGTTTTAGAAACACGAAATGGCAAGCCCATTACAGATGACTCTCCTGAAACCAAAGCTGACGCACTCAAAAAGTATGCACGAGATTTGAACGACTTAGCACGCAAGGGTAAACTGGACCCCGTAATTGGTAGAGATGAAGAAATTCGTCGTGTAATTCAAGTACTCTCCCGACGTACGAAAAATAATCCCATGCTTATAGGAGAACCCGGAGTTGGAAAAACCGCAATTGTAGAAGGACTTGCTGGAAAAATTGTAGCTGGGGACGTGCCCGATGGAATTAAAAATAAGTCTATTTATGCTTTAGATATGGGAGCCCTTGTAGCAGGTGCAAAGTATAGAGGAGAATTTGAAGAGCGCCTAAAAGCTCTGATTGATGAAGTAAAAGCCTCAGACGGAAACATTATATTGTTCGTTGACGAAATTCATACTCTGGTGGGAGCAGGAGCCGCAGAAGGTTCTTTAGATGCTTCTAACATGCTAAAACCTGCCCTAGCAAGAGGAGAACTTCGTTGTATTGGAGCCACTACACTCAAAGAATACCAAAAGTACATAGAAAAAGATGCCGCGTTAGAAAGACGTTTTCAACCTGTATATGCCAAAGAGCCAAGTATTGAAGAAACAATTTTAATTTTACGTGGACTCAAAAACAAGTATGAACTTCATCATGGAATTCGCATAACAGATTCTGCACTGATTGCTGCTGCTACACTTTCGGCACGTTATATTTCAGATAGATTTTTACCTGACAAAGCCATTGACCTAGTAGATGAGGCAAGTAGTAAAATGAGAATTGAAATAGATAGCATGCCAGAGGTCATGGATGTACTTTATAAAAAAATCCAAACATTAAAAATTGAAAGAGAAGCATTAAAAAAAGAAAGTGATAAAGCATCTCAAGAAAGAATTGCGGAATTAGAAGGAGATATCCAAAAACTAGAACAAGAGTTTTCTACGTTGAGAGACAAATGGAAAGCAGAAAAAGAAATCTTACAAAAAATCAAAACCACAAAAGAAGAAATCGAACGTTATAAAAACTTAGAAAAAGAAGCCGAAAGAAATGGGAATCTGAACTTAGTTGCAGAAATTCGTTACGGAAAATTAGTGGAATTAAATAAACAACTCAACCAATACAATTATGAACTAGAACAGGCTAGCAAGGACAGGCTTTTAAAAGAAGAAGTCACAGAAGAAGAGATTGCTAATATTGTATCTCGTTGGACAGGAATACCCGTTTCCAAAATGCTCCAAGGAGAAAAAGAAAAACTTTTAAACATGGAAAACTATCTCAAACAAAGAGTAGTAGGGCAAGATTATGCTTTGCAATCGGTTTCGGAGGCAATTCGTCGTTCCAGAGCAGGGATTGCAGAAGGTACTCGCCCAACGGGAGTTTTCTTGTTTTTAGGACCTACAGGAGTTGGGAAAACAGAAACAGCTAAGGCTCTTGCAAATTTTCTCTTTGATGATGAAAATGCAATCGTACGAATAGACATGAGTGAATACATGGAATCTCATTCTGTATCAAAACTCATTGGTTCACCGCCGGGATATGTGGGCTATGAAGAAGGAGGTCAACTTACAGAGGCAATTCGAAGAAGACCTTATTCTATAATCTTGCTAGATGAAATTGAAAAAGCTCATAAAGAAGTTTTAAATATATTTTTACAACTCTTTGATGAAGGTCGTTTGACAGATTCCAAAGGACGTCATGTGGATTTTAAAAATACCGTGATTATTATGACTTCCAACATTGGTTCATATATTATGAGTAATGAGGAGTTGAGCGTTGAAGAAAAAGAAAGAAAAATAGAACAAGAATTAAAATTACATTTTAAACCAGAGTTCTTGAATAGATTAGATGAAGTTATCGTGTACAACAAAATATCCGTTGACTCTTTATATAAAATTGTTGACATTCATTTAAACCGTTTGAATGAATTATTAAAACAAAAAGGAATTCAAGTGGAGTTTACTCATGAACTCAAAGAATATCTTGTTGAAAGAGGTTATGATCCAGAATATGGAGCAAGACCTCTTAAAAGACTGATTCAAAAACAAATAGGAAATTTACTTAGTGAGTTTATTTTAAAGGGAAACTACACCTCTGGAACTACTCTAGTAATAGATTATCAAAATGCTAAAGTAACAATTTTTGAGAAAGTAAGTCAAACCTAAGTTTCCATTTTGGCAGGCAAAACCTGCCAAAACTTTCTTAAAAATCCCTCTTTAAAAAACCGAATCAAATAAGAATTTAAAATAAATCAAAGATTATCAATTCATGCATACTGAAAATTTTCTTTTTCCAAAAACTCCTTAATATATTTTGACTCATGGATTGGAGAACCTCATGAATAATATTTTAGACTTAATTGGGAACACACCCCTTGTGAAAGTAAACAATATAGACACAGGTAAATCTAAGCTTTACCTAAAACTAGAATCTCAAAATCCAGGCGGCTCTATTAAAGATAGAATTGGGCTTTCTATGATTATAGATGCTGAAAAAAAAGGACTTATAAATCCAGAATCCACACTCATTGAAGCCACTGCTGGAAATACAGGACTTGGAATTGCCCTTGTGGCCGCTTTAAAAGGCTACAAATTAATCTTAGTTATACCCGACAAAATGAGCCAAGAAAAAGTTTTGCATTTAAGAGCAATGGGTGCTAAAATCCTTATGACCCGTTCTGACGTAGAAAAAGGTCATCCCGAATACTACCAAGATTTAGCCGAACGCATTCAAAGAGAAACTCCAAACTCTTACTATATAAATCAATTCAATAACCCAGCCAATCCTCTTGCTCATGAAACTACTACAGGACCAGAAATTTTTGAACAGACTAAAGGTGAAGTAGATGCAATTGTATGTGGTGTAGGTTCTTCAGGTACAATGACTGGACTTACACATTATTTTCAAAAGGTGAAACCTAGTGTAGAATTTGTTTTGGCAGATCCCATTGGCTCCATTCTTGCAGATTATGTTATGGGCAGACCTCTTCCCAAGCCCGGCTCTTGGGTGGTTGAAGGAATTGGAGAAGATTTTGTTCCACCTATTGCAGACTTTAGCATGACCAAAAAAGCTTATAGTATTTCCGATAAAGAAAGTTTAGAAACTGCAAGACTTGTTTTAGAAAAAGAAGGAATTTTAGCTGGTTCTTCTTCCGGAACACTCATTGCTGCAGCACTGAAATATTGTAGAGAGCAAACAACAGAAAAGACGGTTGTGACATTTGTATGTGACACTGGAAATAAATACTTATCCAAAATGTTTAATCAGTTTTGGATGCAAGATATGGGATTTGTAGATCGTGAAAAGTTTGGAGACTTGCGAGATTTAATTAGTAGACGCCACGACAAAGGAGAAACAATTTATTTAAGCCCTAATGATACCTTAACCACAGCTTTAAATAGAATGAAAATACATGATATATCTCAACTTCCAGTATTAGAAAATAATAAAATAATAGGAATCTTAGATGAATATGATATAATGCATTACATTAATCAAAAACAAACCACTTTTAGCGACAAAGTCAAAAGTGTAATGACAACAGAACTTACCACATTATCTTACAATGAACCTATAGAAAAAATTTTTCCAATTTTAGAAGAAGGAAAAGTTGCCATTGTTTTGAAAGAGGGAGCATTCCTTGGACTTATTACAAAAATCGATTATATAAATCATGTTAGGAGAATGTCTTTATGAAAGAATATGGATTTTCTACAAGAGCAATTCACGTTGGACAGGAACCCGACAAAACCACAGGAGCAATCATTCCCCCTATTTACGCAACGTCCACTTATGTACAAGAAAGCCCCGGTGTGCATAAAGGTTTTGAATATTCACGTACACAAAATCCAACCCGCTTTGCTTATGAGGCAAATCTTGCAAGTTTAGAAAATGGAACAGCAGGATTTGCTTTTTCTTCAGGTCTTGCAGCAGAGGCAACTATTCTAGAACTTTTACCCCATAGTTCTCATGTTTTAGCAATGGATGATTTGTATGGGGGAACGTACCGCCTATTTGACAAAGTAAAAAAATTTTCTAGTAATTTGGAATTTACATTTTTAGATCTAAACAACGAAGAACTTTTAGAAAAAAGCCTTCAACCAAATACAAAAATGATTTGGGTGGAAACTCCTACCAATCCAATGCTAAAAATTGTAGACCTGCAAAAAATAGCCAAGTTTTCTAAAAAGCATAATCTCATTTCTGTTTGTGATAATACTTTTGCAACTCCTTACATTCAACGTCCTTTAGATTTAGGTTTTGATATTGTTGTTCACTCTGCTACAAAATACATTGGAGGACATTCAGATGTAATAAGTGGAATTGTGGTTATAAAGGAAAATTCAGAGCTAATTGAAAAACTAAAATTTTTACAAAATGCTATTGGGGCTGTGCCAAGTCCTTTTGATTGTTTTTTAGCGTTACGTGGTATAAAGACATTAGCCGTTCGTATGGAAAAGCATTCCCATAACGCCATGCTTATAGCTCGATTTTTAGAAACTCATCCGAAAATAAAAAAAGTTATATATCCAGGACTTACATCACATCCGCAACATGAAATTGCAAAAAAACAAATGAAACTCTTCGGTGGAATGATTAGTTTTGAACTAAAAGGAGGATTAGAAGAGTCCAAAAGATTTTTAGAAAATTGTAAAGTGTTTTCTTTAGCGGAAAGTTTAGGAGGAGTAGAAAGTTTAATAGAACATCCAGCTATTATGACGCATGCCTCTATTCCTAAGGAAACTCGGGAGAGTTTAGGTATAAAAGACGGATTTATAAGACTCTCTGTTGGAATTGAAGATCATGAGGACTTACTTTCCGATTTAGACTTTGCACTCTCTAAAATCTAATGGATACCAAAACCAAAAACGAAATTCAAGATGCTTTTCAAAAATTAGAAATTCCACTTATTCCAAATAAAAATTTAATTAAATCAGCTTGGAAACAAAAAATCATTCATTTTCATCCCGACAAAGCAAAAGATGATTTGGAACGAAAAAAGTTTCATGAACTTTTTCTTAAATATACATATTATAGAGATGTATGTTTACATTATGTAGAAAATTTTGATTATTTAAAGAAAGAGACAAATAACATAAATGATGTTCACGAAGAAACAGAAAAAATTTTTGATCAAAAAACAGAAATAGAATGGCAAGCTTTTGTAAAAGATCAAAATGCTTATTTTG